>NZ_CDROCK010000069.1:0-30612 GCF_977020205.1 Pseudomonas sp. AIG
ATCAGCAGTGCCTGTGCCGGTGCATCGCAAGCCATTGGCAATGCCTTTCAGATGATTCGTCGCGGCGAAGTCAGCGTAGCGCTGGCGGGTGGCGCCGACTCGGTGCTCAACCTCGACACCATGGCGGCGTTGTATCTACTCGGTGCTGCGTCCGGCGAGCAACGCTGGGGCGCTGATCTGTGTCGGCCGTTCGATCGTGACCGCAGCGGTCTGATTGCCGGCGAGGGCGGCGGTTTTGTCGTCCTCGAAAGCCTCGAACATGCCTTGGCCCGTGGCGCGACACCCTACGCCGAAGTGCTCGGTTTCGGCAGCAGCCTGGACGCTTATAAAGTCACTGCACCGCAACCCGAAGGACGTGGTGCGGCACTGGCGATGCAGGCCGCGCTCGACGATGCCGGGCTACGCCCGCAGCAGATCGATCTGATCAACGCCCACGGCACCTCGACACCGCTCAACGACGTTGCCGAAACCCTCGCGATCAAAAGTGTGTTCGCTGAGCACAAGCACTATCAAGCCTTGGCGGTCAGCGCCAACAAATCACAGTTCGGTCACCTGATCGCAGCGGCCGGCGCACCCGAATGCATCGTCACCGCGTTGGCCTGCCTGAATGATCTGGTCACACCAACGGTGAACCTGCATGACGCCGACGAACAGTGCGATCTGGATTACTGCGCCGGTCAAGCCGTCAGCCGCCGAGTGGATTACGCGTTGAGCAATTCCTTCGGTTTCGGTGGCCTCAATACCTCGCTGGCCCTTGGTAAATATCGGGAGCAAGGACAATGACTGACGCCACTGTACGTATAGCCATCACCGGCAGCGGTTGTGTCTTGCCCACCGGCTGGGGCGTTGAGGATTTCTGGTCGGCGGCCCGCGAAGGGCGTAGCGCGATTTCGCCCCTGAACTCGTCGCTGTTCCACAGCGAGCGGGTCACCGCGTTCGGGCATATCGCTGATCGAGATCATCAACGTAGCCGTCAGGACGTTGCACAAAACCTCCAGCGTTACTGCCCGCCGGCGGTGATCTGGGGCGTCAGTGCGGTGCGCCAGGCGTTGGCCGAGGCCGGGCTTGAACCGGGCCGCGACAACGTGCGTTTTGGTCTCTATTGCTGCCAGGGCGGTTACACCCATCCGTCGCTCGCGTCTTACGGCGAACTGTTGCACGAGTGTCAGACCGAGACCGGTGCCGACATGCAGCGTCTGGCCAAACGCGTGTTGCAGGAGCGCGCGCTCGATCCGTTTCTGGTCCTCAAAAGCCTCAGCAACGGTTTGCTCGGGGTGGTCAGTCTGGCCTTGAAACTGGAGTGTGAAAGCAACGCCTACATGCAAGGCGTGGCCGGCAATCTGGCGGCACTGCGCGAAGCCTGCGCCGCGCTGCAAAGCGGTCGAGTGGATGCGGCCATTGTCGTCGGCGCCGGCAGTGAGCTTGATCCGCTGGCGCTGGCTGCGCTGGCCGAAGCGGGGGTGATCAGCACCGACGGTTCGCCAAGCCTGCGCGCCTTCGATCGCCAAGGCAGTGGCGGCATTGCCGGCGAAGGCGCGGCCGCGCTGGTACTGCGCCGCGCCGATGATCTGCCGGCAGGCCCGCAAACCTGCCTGACCGCGCTGTTCGCACATCCGCGTCTGGACTCGCTGAACCTGCCGGACAAACAGGTGGATCTGCTGATCAGCAGCGCCACGGGCGATCCGCACAAGGATGCCGATCTGGCCCGCACGCTGGCGCGAACCGGCGCCGCGCACATCACCAGCAGCACACCGCTGACCGGCATGCTCAGTGGTGCACCGAGTCTGGTTGACCTGATCTTTGCCCGGCAGGCCTTGCAGGCGCAAAGCATCCCGCCGGTCAGTGGCCTGGAGCAACCGCTGGATGCGCACCTGCCGTTTGTGATCGGCGGGCCACGCGATGCCGTGCTCCACGATTGCCTGGTGATCAACCGCGACGACAACGGTTTCAGCGCCGGTTACCAACTCGAATTTCACGCGGCCGACTGATCGTCGGCACGCAACGAAACGCATCTGATTTTTTACTTAAGGGATAGCACTGTCATGGATTACCGCGATTACGTACGGCCGAAATTCGTTGAATTGATGCAGGCTCTGGGCCTCGAATGCCAGTTCCACCGAGCGCTGGGCAGCAAACTGTTTTACCGCGACCGCCAGGGCGAGGAGGTGACCGTCACCGACTTCCTCGGTGGTTACGGCGCCGCGTTGTATGGTCACAACGACCCGCAGTTTGTCGATCAGCTCGTCGACCTGTTACGTGCCGATGTGCCGTTCAACGCGCAGATGTCGGTGCGCGGTGCGGCGGGGCAGTTGGGCCGTGAGCTCAGTGAAGCGTTCAACCGTGAGCTGAACAACAGCGAACGCTACATCTCGACCTTCTCCAACAGCGGCGCCGAGTCGGTGGAAATCGCCGTCAAGCACGCCGAATACCGTCGTCAGAAAAACCTGCAGAAGCAATTCGACGAGCGCGATTTCGCCCTCGCCAATCTGGTCGCCAGCGACAAGGCTTACGTCGAACTGGACAGCGACGATCTCGATTTGCCAGCCGGTCTGCTGCCGCAGAATCTGTCCTGCGTCACCGTGCGCCAAGTGGCTGAAGCGGTGCGCCAGCACAACCTGGCGCAACTGCATGTCGAGCCGGTGTTCCTGGCGGTGCGCGGCAGCTTCCACGGCAAACTGGTGAACACCGTTCAACTGACCTATGGCAAGCAGTACCGCAAGCCGTTCGCCCGTTTCGGCCTCAACGTCGAGTTCATCGACCCGCAGCAACCCCAGCAATTGCAAGAGCTGCCGGCCCGTCATATTCGTCACTGGCTGAGCCTGGAATGGAGCGGCGAAACCCTGCAGGTGCGCCGCGAAGCATTCAGCGCGATCACGGCGGTATTGCTGGAGCCGATTCAGGGCGAAGGCGGGATCAACGAGTTCGCCAATGAGTTCTATCTCGGCCTGCGGCGCCTGTGCAACGAGCAGCAATGCCCGCTGATCATCGATGAAGTGCAATCGGGTTTCGGCCGCACCGGCACTTTGCTCGGTGCCAGCCATTTCAACTTGCAGGGCGATTACTACTGCCTGTCGAAAGCGCTCGGCGGTGGCTTGATGAAGATTGCTGCGACGGTGATCCGCGCCAGCCACTACGAAAACGACTTCAGCTACATCCACAGTTCGACCTTTGCCGAAGATGACGCGTCCTGCCATATCGCCCTGTCGGCCCTGCGCCGTCTGTTCGAGAACGACAGCGCGATGCTCAAGGACGTGAACAAGAAGGGCGAGTACCTCAAGGCTTCGCTGCTGGAACTCAAAGCAGCGTACCCGGACGTGATCGCCGACGTGCGTGGGCGCGGCTTGCTGCTGGGCTTCGAACTGCACGACCTGACCGGCACCAGTTCACTGGTTCAGGCCTCGGCGCAGTACAACGATGCATTGGGCTACATCATTGCCGGCTACCTGCTGCAATTCGAATCCTTGCGCGTGGCGCCGTCGGGCAGCAACGCCAATGTGATCCGTCTGGAACCGCCGGTGTGCATCACCTTTGCGGAAATTGACGGGTTGATCGCTTCGCTGCAGAAAGTCTGCGACATGCTGCGCCGCCGCGATGCCTTCCCGCTGGCCGCCGGTGTGTGCGCCGACAGCATCGCTGACGTGCCGGCGCGCGAGGTCAGCTACAAGGAGACTGAAACCCGCCCAAAGTCTGACGAGAACGTGCGCGTGGTGGCGCGCGTGGCGTTCATCAACCATCTGATTGATTCGGACATGCTCAGCGACGTCGATCCTTCACTGTCGACCCTGAGCGCAGAACAGAAACGCGAGTTCATCAAACGCATGGCCCCCGAGCGCCGTGCCGCGCCGATCGGCCCGGTGCAGATTCGCTCGAAACTCGGCACCGCCGTGGAATTCACCCTGTATCCGCTGTGCATGGATTCCGATGCCATGGCGGCGTACATCGCCAGCGGCGATCTGCAAACCATCCGCGAAGAAGTCGGCAATCGCATCAAGGATGCCCGCGCCGATGGCTACACCGTGGCCGGTCTGGGCATGTACACCTCGATCGTCACCAACAACTGCCAGGCGCTGCAGATCCCCGACATGGCGCTGACTTCCGGCAACGCCCTGACCATCGGCATGGGCCTGGAAGCCATCGAGCAAGGCTGTAAGCAGCAAGGCCTTGAGCTGGGCGAGCAGACCGCTGCAGTGGTCGGTGCGGCGGGCAACATTGCGTCGACCTACGCCTCGCTGCTGTCGACCAGCGTCGAGCACCTGATCCTCATCGGCAGCGGCCGCGACGGTTCCCTGCGTCGTCTGGAAAAAACCGCCCAACAGATTTACGCCGAAGCCGCCCGCGCGATTCTCAAGGGTGTCGCCGAACACGATCGCCTCGCCCGTCGTCTGCAACAAATTGACGGCATCGATGGGCTGTTGCAGGCCCATGGCAGCAGTGCCGATCTAGGCCTGCGCGTGGCGAAACTGGTCGAAGAACGCTTGGGCGCGAACGCTTTCATCACCGTCAGCAACGATCTTGATGTGCTGAAGCAGGCGCGCATTGTGCTCTGCGCGGCGAACGCACCGCAGCCGTTTCTCTTTGCCGAACATTTCGCCGAAAACAGCGTGATCTGCGACATCGCCGTGCCGCTGAACGTCGACCAGAACCTCGCCAGCCAACGCAGCGACGTGCTCTACATGCACGGCGGCATCGTGCAGACGCCGCTGGGTGATGGCCTGGTGAAAAACGTTCGTGCCTATCTCAAGCAAGGTCAGTTGTACGCGTGCATGGCCGAGTCGGTGCTGATGGGCCTGTCCGGGATGAAACAGCACTACTCCTATGGCGACATCAGCCGCGAGCAAGTGCAGCAGATTCGTGCACTGGCGGCGACTCACGGCTTCAGCCTCGCGCAGTTCAAAACCGACAACTCGCTTTAAGGAACGGTCATGCCGAATAAAGTAGCAGTGGTGACCGGTGGCAGTCGTGGCATCGGTCGGTCGATTGTCCAGACCCTGGCTGGGGCGGGTTATCAGATCGCGTTCAGTTACGTACGCGATGAAGTCGCGGCGATGGCCTTGCGCGATGAAGTTCAGGCGTCGGGCATCGATTGCCTGGCATTGCAGTGCGATGTCAGCAGCGGCGACAGCATCAAGGCGTTTTTCGAGCGGGTCGATCAGCACTTCCAGCGTATCGATCTGTTGGTCAATAACGCCGGCATCACCCGCGACGGACTGCTCGCGACGATGTCGGCGCGTGACCTGGTCGCGGTGATCCAGACCAACCTGATCGGCACGATGCTGTGCTGTCAGCAGGTGGTGCCGGGCATGTTGCGCCAGCGCAGCGGTTGCATCGTCAACATCAGTTCGGTGGCGGCGCAGAAGCCCGGCAAAGGTCAAAGCAACTATGCCGCCGCCAAGGGCGGGGTCGAATCGTTGACCCGTGCTTTGGCGGTGGAGCTGGCGCCGCGCAACATTCGCGTCAACGCGGTCGCCCCGGGCATCGTCAAGACCGAGATGAGTACGGCGCTGATCGGCAGTCAGGAGGAAGAAATCCAGTCGCGTCTGCTGATCAAACGCTACGCGGAACCTGAAGAAATTGCCGAAGCGGTGCTGTACCTCGCCGATCGCGGTTTGTACCTGACCGGGGAGGTCCTGTCGGTCAACGGCGGGTTGAAAATGCCATGAGCCGGACCATTCTGATCACCGGTGCGGCCAAAGGCATCGGTCGCGCGGTCGCCGAGAACTTTGCTGCCGACGCCGACAATCGTTTGATCCTGCTGGATCTCGATCTGGCCGAACTGCAGCGTTGGGTCGATGAGCAACAGGAGCAGATCAAGGCGCGAGTCGAAACCCATGCGGCGAACATTGCCGACCTGCCGGCCATGCAAGCGTTCTTCAAAACCCTCGGTTCGCAAGTCGAATACGTCGATGTGCTGGTCAACAGTGCCGGCATTTGCAACGAGAACGAGCCGGAAGATCTGCACAACTGGCACAAGGTGATTTCGGTCAACCTCAACGGCACGTTCTACGTGACCTCGCTGTGTCTGGCGCTGATGCCTGACCGTGGGCGAATCATCAACATGTCGTCGATCCTCGGCCGCGCCGGCAAGGTGCGCAACACCGCGTACTGCGCGTCCAAGCACGGCATCGTCGGCATGACCAAGGCGCTGGCGCTGGATCTCGCTTCGCGGCAGATCACCGTCAACGCGATTCTGCCAGCGTGGATCGATACGCCGATGTTGCAGGGTGAACTGGCGACGCAAGCGGCGATTGCCGGGTTGACCCAGGAGCAGATCGTGCGCAACGCGAAGAAGAAACTGCCGATGCGCCGTTTCATCCAGAGCGAAGAAGTGGCGGCGATGGTGCGTTACCTGGCCAGCCCCGAGGCTGGCGGGGTGACTGCCCAGAGTCTGGTGATCGATGGCGGTGTCGGGTTGGGAATGTAGCGATGCCTCGATTTCACAACAGTCACATTGTGGGTGCGGTGTGGGCGTGTATGGCTGCGCCCGCCGCAATGGCCGAGTTTACCGTCGCTGATCTGAAGCCCGATTACGCCGACGGTGAAGTCGGCGTGGCCACAGCCATGCGCCTGCACGGCGACGATCAGGTCACGCAAAAAGCCGTGTATTTCAAGGCCAACCTGGAAGACAACTGGGAGGGCGGTTACTACAAGGCCAAGGGCCGCGTGCGTTATGACGCGCGCTATGACGGCAACAATCCGTACAGCGAGCGGGCGCGGGACAAGTACCGTTTCGACGCCGATTGGCGGCACCTCTACGTCGGCCATTCGCTGGGTGACGGAGAGGTGACGGTGGGCTGGCAGCAAGTGGTCTGGGGCCGCGCGGATGAATTGCGCGTGCTCGATCAGATCAACCCGCTGGACTATCGCGATGGTCTGACGCCGCTGCTCGAAGACAGCCGCATCGCCGTGCCCATGGTGCGTTTTGCGCAACCGGTGGGCGAGTGGGAACTGGAGGCGCTGTGGATCACTGACTTCGTGAAAAACCAGGCGCCGGTCGAGGGCAGTGAATTTGCCGCGCCACTGTTTGCCGCGCCGGACCCGCAGTATTTCCTGCTCGATTCCAAGCCCGGCTATGACGGCGACAAGGGCTATTCCTATGGCCTGAGCGCCAACGGCCGGATCGGCGCGGTGGACACCAGTTTTGTCGCCTTGAGCGCGCGTCAGCAGGACCCGGTGTACGCGGTCGAAGGCCTCGCCGATGACGGCCGCACGCGGCTGGAACGGCAGTTTCCCCGTTACACCATGGGCGGTGCCGGGCTGGCGATCGACGCCGGGCACAGCATCGTGGTGCGCAGCGAGGTCGCGTATTTCGACAACTGGCGAGTGACCAATCCGACCCGCGCCTACGGTGCCGACAGCACGCCCATGGTCAAGTCGCTGCTGGGTGTCGACTACCTGTTGCGCGACTGGCTGATCTCCGCGCAGTGGCAGGAACAAGTGCTGCTCGACTGGCAGGACGGCATGTTGCAGGACAAGCGCGAACCGCTGTTCACCCTGTCGGCCGAAGGCACCCATTGGCAGGACCGCCTCAAGAGTCGTCTGGTCGCTGCTGCCTCACCACCGTTTCAGGACAACGCCTTGCTGCAAGGCATCTTCACCTACAAGCCGGTCGACTACATCAAGCTCGGCCTGGAAGTCGACGTGTTCTTCGGCAAGCCCGAAAAGACTTTTGGCGAGTACAGCAAGCGCGACCAAGTGCGGCTGTCGGCCGGTTATCTGTTCTGACCCATCACGCCTGCCGCTCTCGTGCGCAGGTGCATTTATCCAACGAAAAGGAAGTTGTTATGTTGCCGTTTTTGAAAAGTCTGACCGCCGCCGCATTGATCCTCGGTAGCGCCTGCGCCAGTGCCGCCGAGGCTGGTAATGCCGATGAGATCATCCGTCAGGTACGCGATCGCAATGACGGGAACAGCTTCATGTCCCAGGTTTCGCTGATCCTGCATGACAAGAAAGGCAATACCCGGGTTCGCGAGTTCACCTACTTGCAAAAGGATTACCCGGACAGCGACAAGTTCAGCATGTACTTTTCCGCGCCGACTGACGTGCGTGACGTTGCCTTCCATATCGAAAACCCGCACGAAACCCTCGGCCTGGAAGACAGCCAGTGGATGTACTTGCCGGTCAGCCGTCAGACCCGCCGCATCTCCACCACCGACAAGCGCGGCTCGTTCATGGGCAGTGAGTACTCGTACGCCGATCTGGACAAGATCCGCGTCAAGGACTACTCGCAGAAACTCGTCGGCGAAGAACAGATCAAGGGCCGCGACTGCTACGTGATCGAGCGCGAGCCGGCGTCCCCCGAGGTGCTGGCCAAGACTGGTTACAACAAGCTGAAGGTGTGGATCGACAAGCAGAACTTCCTGGTCATGCGTCAGGATTTCTTCGACGTCAAAGGCGTGTTGATCAAGCAGATGCGCACGCAGAAAGTCGCAACCATCGACTCGATCGACAGCATCGTGCTCAGTGAGACCGAGCACTTTATCGACGGCACTCGCTCGGAAATGCGCTTCAACCAGTTGCAGTACAACGTCTCGCTGGAAGACCGCCTCTTCACCCAGACCGCCATCAAGCGCGGGCTGAAAACCGGTGACCTGCCGGACTTTGCCGTGTCTGCCCGCTAAGCGCCGACCCCGACCACCTGGAACCGCATGATCATGGAAAGATATCTGAATTTCGTCGAGCGCTATGCGCGGGCGATTGTTTTCCTGCTGGTGGCGATTACGGCGTATTTCACTTATACGCTGGGCGCGCTGGTGTCCGACACCAACCCTTACCTGCTCAAGGAAAGTCACCCGGCGCGCAAGACCATCATCGATTTGCAGGGTGAGTTCACCGGCACGTTCGACTCGGTCATGGTGGCGCTGAACAACCCGCAAACGGTGTTCAACAAATCGACGCTCAACGCGCTGTTTTCGATGTCGCAATCGGTGCGCAAGATGATCCTGGCCAACGATGCTGACAAGGATCAACTGGCGCAGATCGTCGCCCGGCATGCAGACGACAGCCGTGCGCAGTTGTTGACCCGGGACATTCTCGAAGGTGGTTTTTCGCAGAACGATTACGCCAACGCCAAGGCCTTGCGTGATCATGCCCAGAGCCAGAACTGGGATTCCCATGATCAGCTGTTCCTGACCTTTCTCGCCGAGCGGATCAACCCGATCCGCGAAATGGCCTCAATGGGCGACCTGGAAAACATCGTCCTGACCGACGACGGCGAGCTGTTGATCCACAAAACCCTGAATGCCTATGACATGGACCCGGCGCTGGTCGAGTCGCAGATCATGGGCAACGAGTTGATGGTCGACGGGGTGGTGTCCAGGGACAAGAAAGTCGCGATGCTGGTGGCCGAACTCGGCACCAAACAGGACGACGCTCAGGCGCAGCTGCGGGCTTATCAGATCGTGCGCAGCATCGTCGCGCAATATCAGGCGGAGCATCCGGAGTACAAGGACGAAATCTTCATCGCCGGCATGCCGATCTTCATCGCCGCGCAGCAGGAGATCATCGATCACGACCTGGCCGTGCTGTTCCCGATCGTGTTTTTGCTGATTACCTTGCTGCTGATTTTCTTCTTCCGCAAACCGCTGGGTGTGCTGTTGCCGCTGTTCAACATTCTGTTCTGCACCATCTGGACCTTGGGCCTGATGGCGCTGCTGCGGGTGCCGTTCGACCTGTTGACCAGTGTGCTGCCGGTGTTCCTGTTCACCATTTGCTGCTCGGATGCGATTCACGTGATGGCTGAATATTACGAGCAGAAAAACGCGGGCAAGAGCAATCGCGAGGCCAACCGCGAAACCCAGCGCCTGATGGTGGTACCGGTGGTGTTGACGACCGTAACGACCATCGCCACGTTCATGATTTCCACCACCAACAACATTGTCAGCATCCGCAATTTCGGCGTGTTCATGTCGATCGGTCTGACCGCGGCGCTGATCATTTCGCTGTTGCTGATTCCGGCGTGGATCGCGATCTGGGGCAAGGATCAGCCGCAGCAGGCCAAGGCTGAGGTGCACCAGGAATCGATCATCTCGCGGTATCTGGTCGCGTTCTGTGCCTGGATGATCCGCTTTCGCAAACCGATCCTGATGGTCATTCTGCCGCTGCTGGCGCTGGCCACGGTGTTCACCTTCCGCGTCGATATCGAAGACTCCGGCATTGCTTACTTCAAGCCGGAAAGCCACATTCGTGTGTCCGATCAGTTCATCAACCACGCCAAAGTGGCGGGCACGGCGCCGGGTTGGATCGCGATCGACAGCAAAGAGCCGCGCGGCGTGCTGACCACCGAAGTGGTGCAGTTCATCGACAAGCTCGACCACTTCATCAAACAGCAGCCGAACGTCAGTTATGGCTACTCGCTGGCGACTTACGTCAAGCGCATGAACCTGGTGCTCAACGACATGAACCCGGAGTATCTGCGGGTGCCGAATGCCGTGGAGAAGGTCACGTCGGTTAATGACGACGGGCAGGTCGAGCAGTTTGAAGTGCCGGGCAATTCGCTGATCGAACAGCACGTGATGCTGTTTGAAAACGGTGGCGGTTCGGACCTGAACAACGTGCTCAACGCCGATTTCTCCAAGGCCTTGACCCTGTACACCATGACCTCGTCGGTCGCCAGCGACTATCAGGGCATGCTCGACCGCCTCGATGCCTGGCTGCTGGTGAACAAACCGGCCAACCTGGAAGTGACCCACGCCGGCACGCCGTTGATCTGGACGGGCGTGCTGCAGGAAATCACTCAGGGCCAGGTGCTGAGTTTTTCCCTGGCCTTGCTGGTCGTCACGTTGATGATGATGTACTGGCTGAAATCGGTACGCCTCGGTGTGCTCGGCATGTTGACCTTGCTGACCACGTCGGTGACGGTCTACGGCTTCATGTTCCTGTTCGGCATCGAGCTGAACATCGGCACGACGCTGGTGACGTTCCTGGTGGTCGGCGTGGTCGATTACGCGGTGCACCTGCTGTCGCGGATCAAGTTGCTGGTGCAGCAAGGCATTGAAATCGACGCGGCCATTTTGCAGGCGATGCACAGCGTCGGCCGCTCGACGGTGATCAACGTGGTGATCTTCTCCGTGGGCTTCATGGCGCTGCTGTTTTCCGACTTCAAGCCGATTGTCGATCTGGGCGCACTGGTGGCGATGGCGCTGTTTTCCAGCGGGGTCATGACCATTGTCCTGGTGACGCTGGTATCGCCGTGGTTCTTTGCGGCGATTGCGCCGGTGCATGCGCCGGTTCAAGCACTGCGCACAGAAGGGGAGGCGGTACCGGGCTGACTCGCCAACGACCGGGCGCGCCTGCCCTGAGACGACAGGCGAACCCGGTCATGCGGCGCAGCAGGGTTTTCAGTTCAGGGTAGTGCCCGGGTTTTTTTCGCCATAACGGGCGATGCGTTCGAACTGACATTCCTGTCGTGCATCGTTGAGGTTGTTTTCGAACGCTTCGAGGCCGTCGTGCAACTGCTGCAAATCGCCGATCTGGGTCACCAGTTCGGCTTTTTTTTCGGCAATGGCTCGTTGCGCCATGTCCCACGGGAATTCGTCGCCGCGGTAGTTGTTGAGGATCACCTGCAGCTCTTTGAGCTTGAAGCCCAGTTGCTGGGCGCACTTGATGAACGTCAACACCTCGACACTTTGCTGGCTGTAGATGCGGTATTTGCCTTCACGCTTGGGCTCGGGCAACAGGCCGATTTCTTCGTAATGGCGAATGCTTTTGACAGTGGTGCCCGACAGCTGGGCGGCTTTGCCGATATACATAAGGTCCGTCTCGATGATCAAACATAGCTAGCGCGATCAGGCGTCATGCCGGATCGGCGGCGATTATATGTCCAATACCATCGGAAAATTGCAACTGCGCGTAAATGACGTGCACAGGCGACGGACGGGCTCGTGAAGGAAACCCGAAGAGGCACTGACGGCGGCGGGTGCGCCGTCAGTTGAAGCGGCTGGAAAACCTTAGACGGCGGCGGTCACGCGCGCCTTTTCCAGCCAGGCATCGCGCTGGTTTGGCTTGGAGCCAAGGATCGGCCCGAAGGTCAGCGTCTTCAGTGGCTTGATGCCGCAGAACTCCAGCGTGGTCTTGCGCATCTGATTCAGCCCCGGCATGCCATAGATCCATTTGTAGTACCAGTACGGCGTGTCCATGGTCACCAGCAAATGCGCGGTGCGGCCCTTGAGCAGCTTGTCGGGGAAGGCTTTGCCTTCGCGGTATTTGAAGGCGAAACCCGGCAGGAAAATCCGGTCGACGAAGCCTTTCAACAGTGCCGGAATCCCGCCCCACCAGATCGGATAGACGAATGTCAGGTGCTCGGCCCAAGTGATATCGGCCTGGGCTTGCAGCAGGTCCGGCTCCAGTGGCTGCACCTTGTTGTAGCCTTCGTGCAGGACCGGGTCGAACTCCAGCGCATCCAGACGCAGCAGCCGCACGTCATGCCCGGCGTCCTTGGCGGCCTGAACATAGGTGTCACTCAATGCCCCGCAAAAGCTGTCGGTGGAGGGGTGACCCAGTATCACGAGCATTCGTTTGCTCATCGTGTGTACTCCTGAAATGAAGCGCACAGGATAGAGTCTGCCCCTAGCGGTAGAGTCAAGGCACTAGCGCATCAAACAAGGCGCGGGCGTAACCGGGCAGGTGGTCGAAGTCCCGCGCGCACAGTTGCAAGGTGCGATGGGCCCAGACTTCGTCCAGCGGCCGGCACGTTACCGAGTGCACAGCCGCCCAGCGCTCGATAGCCACCTTGGGCACGATGGCCAGCCCCGCACCTCGCGCCACCATGCGCATGACGCCCTCAAAGCCATCGGCACGGATCCGGATCGACATGCGCTGGCCGATGTGCAGCGCTTGTTCCTCCAGGTGAATCGCCAGCGCGCTGTGGCTGCCAAGCGCCACATAGTCGTGCGCCAGGGTTTCACCAAACGTCAGCGACGCCTGACTTGCCAAAACATGCTCAGGGGGCAGGATCAGCACCAATGGATCGTCGCGGAAGGGCCGGGTTTGCAGACCGTGGGTGTCGACCGCATCGGAAACAATCCCCAGGTCCGCCGCGCCCTGGCGCAAGGCGTGGGTGATGCGCGCGCTGGGCAGTTCCTGCAAGTCGATGTCGAGATTGGGATGATCGCGCAGGAAGTCCGCGAGTACTTCCGGCAGGTATTCGGTGATCGCCGTGGTGTTGCACAGCAAGCGCACCTGACCTTTGACGCCTTGGGCGTATTCGGCCAGATCCTGCTGCAGGCGTTCGGCCTGTTGCAGGAGGATGCGCGCATGCTGAGCGAGGGCTTTTCCGGCGGCCGTCGGTGTGACGCCACGGCGACCGCGTTCGAGGAAATCGATGCCGAGCGAGGCTTCCATGGCGCGGATTCTGGCGCTGGCGGCGGCCAGGGATAAATGGCTGCGGACGGCGCCGGCGGTGATGTTGCCGGTGTCGAGGATGTGCAGGTAGAGGCGCAGGTCGGTGAGGTCGAAGTGCATGAGGACAGCCTCTGGTTTTAGGGGGTTCGGGCTGGCCCCTTCGCGAGCAAGCTCGCTCCCACAGGGAGTTGTGTACGACACACATCCAATGTGGGAGCGAGCTTGCTCGCGAAGGGGCCAGAGGCTTCAAAGAAAATATCAGCCTCTTGTCAGGGCAGAGGCACCCTCAGTATATGGCAGATTTTCAGCCAACCCCGACTGGCGCACAGTAGCGCCATGCACACACTCACAGACTTCTATCAACACCTCGGTCTGGCCTTGTCTTTGCTGGTCGTGATGACCTTCATTCTCGCCGGCCTGATCAAAGGCGTCATCGGTCTCGGCCTGCCCACCGTTGCCATGGGCCTGCTCGGTCTGGCTATGGCACCGTCGCAGGCAGCCGCGTTGCTGATCATCCCGGCAACCCTGACCAACGTCTGGCAATTGGCATTCGGCGGACACTTGAAAGGTCTGATCAAACGCTTGTGGTCGATGCTGCTGATGATCTTTCTCGGCACGGGCATCGGCACAATGTGGATCGGCATGGCAGGCGGGCATTGGGTGGTGCGCGGACTCGGCGCGGCACTGTTGCTCTACGCGTTGAGCGGATTGTTTTTGCCAACGCTGAGCATATATCCGCGCCATGAACGCTGGCTCGGCCCGGCGTGCGGTTTGATCACCGGTGTCATCACCTCAGCCACCGGCGTCTTCGTGATTCCGGCGGTGCCGTACCTGCAAGCGCTGGGCTTGAATCGCGATCAACTGGTGCAGGCACTGGGCCTGTCTTTCACCGTTTCGACGCTGGCATTGGCCGCTGGATTGCTCTGGCGCGGCGCCCTGAGTGGCGGCGAACTGAGCGCTTCGCTGCTGGCGTTGATCCCGGCCATTCTCGGCATGTTGCTTGGCCAATGGCTGCGCGAGCGCATCAGCGCCGTGTTGTTCAAGCGGGTGTTCTTTATCGGTATGGGCGCGCTCGGCGCCCATCTGTTGATCAGCGGTTAGCCGAAGCCTCGCTGAGCATTTCAATCTGGCGGATATCAAAATCACGCTGCAGATAATCCATGCGTCGCTCGAAGAATGCCTTCATGTGCGGCAGGTTCGAGTGCACATCCAGGTGCGCTTGCGATGCCCAGATCTCGTAGAAGATAAACAGCGTCGGATCTTCCTTGTCGCGCAGCATGTGGTACTCGATACAGCCCGGCTCGGCGCGGCTTGGCTCGACATAAGCGCGAAACAGCGCTTCGAAGGCCTCGGCTTGTTCCGGGCGGGTCTTGGCGTGCAGGATAAAACCCAAGCGTTCACTCATCACAAAACAACTCCTCAAATACAGATGGCTGCGAATCCTATTGCAACAATCGGTGTTTGATTCGTGCTTTTCAGTCAAATGTATTTTGCGCAATCACGGCTTATTCCGCGCGAGGCGGATCGCTAATCTGCCGCCATTCCAGTTTCCCTTCTCCATCCAGCCCACTGGCTGCGCCGAGGCTTTCTCATGAAAAAAGTGCTGTTGCTCAATGGCGGTAAAAAATTCGCTCACTCCGACGGTCGCTACAACACCACCCTGCACGAAGCTGCGCTGAGCGTGCTCGATCGTGGCGGTGTCGATGTGAAAACCACGTTCATCGACGAGGGCTACGACGTCGCCGAAGAGGTGGCGAAATTTCTCTGGGCCGACGTGATCATTTATCAGATGCCAGGCTGGTGGATGGGCGCGCCATGGACGGTGAAAAAGTACCTCGACGAAGTCTTCACCGAAGGCCACGGCAGCCTCTACGCCAGCGATGGCCGCACCCGTTCCGACGCGTCGCAGAAGTACGGCAGTGGCGGTCTGATTCAGGGCAAGCAATATATGCTGTCGCTGACCTGGAACGCACCGCAGCAAGCCTTCGATGACCCTACTGATTTCTTTGAAGCCAAAGGCGTGGATGCGGTGTACTTCCCATTCCACAAGGCCAACGAGTTTCTCGGTATGACCGGGTTGCCGACGTTCCTCTGTGTCGACGTGATGAAGCGTCCGAACATCGAGGCCGATGTGGCGCGTTATGAGCAGCATTTGACCGAGGTGTTTGGTCTCAAGGCCTGAATGGTTTCGGGCTACTATCGGTGGTAACAGCAAAAGATCGCAGCCTGCGGCAGCTCCTACAGCGCGTTGCAGTCATCTGCGATCTTGGCGATTTCAAAGAGGACACCCGTGAAAGCCAGATCCGATGAGTTGCAGATTTTCGTCTGCGTGATCGAATGCGGTTCGATTTCCGCCGCCGCCGAGCAGGTCGGGCAGACGCCATCGGCGGTCAGCCGCACGTTGTCGAAGCTGGAAGCCAAGCTCGACACCACGCTGATCAACCGCACCACGCGGCGCATGGACCTGACCGAGGAGGGCAAGTATTTCTTCGAACAAGCCAAGCTGATTCTTGATCAGATGGAGCAACTCGAAGAGCGTCTGTCTTCTCGTCAGCAAACCCCCTCCGGGCGCTTGCGGATTAACGCGGCATCGCCGTTCATGCTCCACGCAGTGGTCCCGTACATCGACGAATTCCGCCGCCTCTATCCGGACATCCAGCTCGAACTCAACAGCAATGACCTGATCATTGACCTGCTGGAACAAAGCACCGACATCGCCATCCGCATCGGCACCCTCGCCGACTCGACGCTGCACGCGCGCGCGCTCGGTTGCAGTCCGCTGCTGATCGTCGCCAGCCCGGCCTATCTGGAAAAGTACGGCGCGCCGCAGCAAGTGGCGGACTTGAGCGAACACACCTTGCTCGGCTTCACTCACAACGAAGGCCTCAACCAGTGGCCGCTGCGCTATGTGCACGGTGATCGTTGGCCGATCACCCCGGCGATCAGCGCCTCCAGCGGCGAGACCGTGCGGCATCTGGCGCTGGAAGGGCAGGGCATCGCCTGCTTGTCGCACTTCATGACTATCGACGACATTCGTGCCGGGCGCCTGAAAGTCCTGCTCGGCGAATTCAACAGTGGTTATCGCCAGCCGATCAACGCCGTGTACTACCGTAACTCGCAACTGGCGCTGCGCATTCAATGCTTCCTCGACTTCATCCAGAGCAAACTCGCCGCGTACGCCAGCGCCGACTTCAAGGGCTGATTCGTGACCTCTGCGCAAGAGTGAATTGGGTGAGGGCGGGTTTTTCCCTCGGACCCACAGGCCGATACTCGTCCCATCACTTACTCACGCAGGGAGTTACTCCATGAACGTATTCGTTACCGGCGCTGCCGGTTTTATCGGCGGCTCGATCGCTACCGGTCTGGTCCAGGCTGGGCATCAAGTCACCGGTCTGGTGCGCAGCCCTGAACAGGCTGATGAACTGAAAGCACTGGGCATCACCCCGATCATTGGCACTCTCGACGACAAAGCACTGCTCGCCGAACACGCCCGCGCTGCCGACGCAGTTATCAACGCCGCCAGCAGTGACCATCGGGGTGCAGTCGAAGCCTTACTCGACGCGTTGCGCGGTTCCAACAAAGTCTTCCTGCACACCAGCGGTTCGAGCATTGTTGGCGACGCATCGGGCGGTAAGTCCAGCGACGTCATCTATTTCGAAGACAACCTGCCGGAACCAACCGTCGACAAGGCCGCCCGCGTGGCCATCGACAACCTGATCCTCGCAGCGGCGAAGGACGGCGTGAATTCGGCAGTGATCTGCAACACGCTGATTTACGGCCACAGCCTGGGCGTCAACCGCGACAGCGTGCAATTGCCACGGCTGCTCAAACAGGCACGCAAAAGTGGCGTTGTGCGCCACGTCGGTACCGGCCAGAACATCTGGTCCAACGTGCACATCGAAGACGTCGTCGCCCTGTATCTGCTGGCGCTGACCAAGAACGTCCCGGGCACGTTCTACTTCGTCGAAAGCGGCGAAGCCTCGTTCATCGACATGACCACCGCCATGGCTGAAGCACTGAACCTGGGCCAACCACAAGACTGGCCATTGAAAGACGCTGAAGCCGAATGGGGCTATGAAATGGCCAACTATGGCCTCGGCTCCAACAGCCGAGTGCGCGGCAAACATGCCCGTGAACTGCTGGGCTGGGCACCAAAGCGCACATCGGTGGTTGAATGGATTCGTAACGAAATGGTGTGATGGGTGTTTAAGCCCCGCCGGGCTTTGTGATCACCCTTTAGAACGGCTGCCATCGGGCAGCCGTTTTCGTTTCGGGCTTTGCGCTTGTGTCACGCCAGACCTATGGTGCTCTGAACATTGCCAGTTCAGCAGGTACAAGGATGATTGACCGTTATGACGCAGAAGGGGCGCAAAGCAGCTTTCAGCCCGGCTCGAATGAGCAAGTGCTGAGCAATAAACTGGGAATTATCGAACCCGAAGACATGGATGATGCAGAGCTGGTTTTGTTGGAAAAGCTCTACCAATCTGTGCTCATCGAGCATTTGCCTGATCGGTCAATCACTGTTCAGGATCTGAAGGATTGGCATCGACACTGGCTCGGGAACATCTATCCATGGGCGGGCGATGTCCGTGCGGTAAATTTGGGCAAGGATGGATTTTTCTTCGCCGCTGCGCCGCAGATTCCTCGGTTGCTCGATGGATTTGAAAGGGACTGTCTTGCCAAATACACGCCATGTCGGCCCGATCTGGACGAGAACCTGATTCGCGCCATTGCTGTAACGCACGTCGAGTTCATCCTTATACATCCCTTTCGCGAAGGTAACGGGCGCTTGTCGCGATTATTGGCCGATGTCATGGCCGTTCAGGCGGGCTACGTGCCGCTGGACTACAGCAGTTGGGAGCGAAACAAAGAGGCTTATTTTGCAGCCATCAACCAAGGGCTGAACTGCAACTACGAACCCATGGAGTACTGGGTACGACAGGCATTATGGACTTGAGGCGGGGCTACTTGGCCAGGGACAAGTGCAGGAACTTGCTGGACCTGAGTTTGAGTTTGCGCTCAATGGTCTCCACGCTTTGACCTGTCTCGATGGCTGTCGAACTGGCCACTGCACGGATCAACGTTTCGGTTGTCAGTTTTTTTTTGGTGCGAGGCGTGGGGCTCATGGCAGGGACTCCGCGGAGGTTGTCAGGCGAGTATAGCGCTTGGCTGGATTTGAAAAATATTAGGTATGGCTGGACACCGAACCGGTGGTAGCTGGCTTGCCAGCGATAGCGGTCGGCCAGTCAGCATCTAAGTTCAATGTGCAGCCATCATCGCTGGCAAGCCAGCTCCCATAGGTTTTGCGCATTCTGTCTGGAGGAATGCGATCAAAACTGTAGGAGTGAGCCTGCTCGCGATAGCGGTCATTCAGCCAATGATGATATTGACTGTTACGACGCAATCGCGAGCAGGCTCACTCCTACAGGGGGCTGTGTTGGCTGTAAAAGTATGTAAATCCCGCCTCCTGATTTTCATTAATCACGACAAGACATACCCATCAGCGACACGCCTTGCCTCTCCACGAAAATTACTTTCATGCGGTTTGAAATCTCGATCTTGAAATGATTTATGAGTTTCACAACCCATTCGAACGTGACCCTTTCGAGGAGTACCGCATGACGCCTTCCTTCGGCTATTGGCTGCTGGTGTATGCCGCCGTCGCCATCATTGCGCTGATCGTGTTGATCGCCCGTTACCGGCTCAATCCGTTTATCGTCATCACCCTGATTTCCATTGGTCTTGCGCTGGTCGCGGGGATGCCGCCGTCGGGTGTGGTGGGGGCGTATGAGGCCGGGGTGGGCAAGACGCTGGGGCATATTGCGCTGGTGGTCGCGCTGGGGACGATGCTCGGCAAGATGATGGCCGAGTCCGGCGGCGCCGAGCAGATGGCGCGCACGCTGATCGACAAGTTTGGTGAGAAGAACGCGCATTGGGCGATGGTTTGCATTGCGTTTCTGGTCGGTCTGCCGCTGTTCTTCGAGGTCGGTTTTGTGTTGCTGGTGCCGATCGCATTCACCGTGGCACGGCGCGTTGGCGTGTCGATTCTGATGGTCGGTTTGCCGATGGTCGCCGGCCTGTCGGTGGTGCATGCGCTGGTGCCGCCGCACCCGGCGGCGATGCTCGCGGTGCAGGCCTATCAGGCGTCGGTCGGGCAGACTTTGCTGTATGCGATTGCCATCGGCATTCCCACCGCGATCATTGCCGGGCCGCTGTACGCCAAATTCATCGTGCCGCGCATTCAATTGCCGGCGGATAACCCCTTGGAAAAGCAATTCCTCGACCGCGAACCGCGCGACAAACTGCCGGGGTTTGGCATCACCATGGCGACCATTCTGCTGCCGGTGGTGCTGATGCTTATCGGTGGTTGGGCCAACCTGATTTCCACGCCTGGAAGCGGCTTCAACCAGTTCCTGTTGTTCATCGGCAACTCGGTGATTGCCCTGCTGCTGGCGACTTTGTTGAGTTTCTGGACGCTGGGTATCGCTCAGGGTTTCAGCCGTGAATCGATCCTCAAGTTCACCAACGAATGCCTCGCGCCAACGGCCAGTATCACTTTGCTGGTCGGCGCGGGCGGCGGCTTGAACCGCATTCTGGTGGAGGCTGGCGTCACCGATCAGATCGTCGGCCTCGCTCATGAATTCCACCTGTCGCCGCTGATCATGGGCTGGCTGTTCGCCGCATTGATGCGCATCGCCACAGGCTCCGCGACCGTGGCCATGACCACCGCGTCTGGGGTGGTCGCGCCGGTGGCCATTGGTCTGGGTTATCCACACCCTGAGCTGTTGGTGCTGGCGACTGGCGCTGGCTCGGTTATCTTTTCCCACGTCAACGACGGCGGCTTCTGGTTGATCAAGGAATACTTCAACATGACGGTCGCCCAGACGTTCAAGACCTGGACCGTACTCGAGACGTTGATCTCGGTAGTCGCATTCGGCCTGACCGTCGGCCTTTCTTACCTGCTGTAACCGGAGCCCGCCGCCCATGGACATCCTCTACCAGATCCGCGCCCGTCAGGATTCCTTCAGCGCCGGCGAAGGGCGCATCGCCCGGCTGATGCTCGACGACGTCGGTTTTGCCGCCAGCGCCAGCCTCGAAGACCTCGCGCAGCGTGCCGAAGTCAGCACTGCTACGTTGTCGCGTTTCGCCCGGACGGTCGGCTGTCGTGACCTGCGTGATCTGCGCCTGCAATTGGCTCAGGCCAGCGGTGTTGGCAGCCGCTTTCTTGACCCGGCGGGCACGCCTGAGCAGTCGGCGTTTTACGGGCAGATCGTCGGCGACATCGAAACCACGCTGCGCCAGCATCTGGGCGGATTCGACGAGTCACGCTTCGCCGATGCGGTGAAATTGCTCGGCCAGGCGCGGATGATTCACGCCTTCGGTATGGGCGGTTGCTCGACCCTTTGCAGCGATGAATTGCAGGTTCGGCTGGTGCGCCTCGGCTACCCGATTGCCGTGTGCCATGACGCGGTGATGATGCGCGTCACTGCCGCCAGCCTCAACGCCGAGCAAGTGCTTATCGTCTGTTCGCTGACTGGCATCACCCCGGAATTACTTGAGACTGTCGAACTGGCGCGCAACTACGGCGCACGCATTCTGGCGATCACCCGCGCCGATTCGCCGCTGGCGCAACTGGCCGACATCGTCCTGCCGCTGCAAGGCGCGGAAACCTCGTTCATCTACAAACCGACGGCGGCGCGCTACGGCATGCTGCTCGCCATCGACGTACTCGCCACCGAGCTGGCGCTGGCCAATCCTGAAGACAATCAAGAACGTCTGCGGCGGATCAAACTCGCCCTCGACGAATACCGTGGCGGCGACGATCACCTGCCACTGGGAGACTGACATGCTGTACGACACGCTGATTCGCAATGCCCTGATCATCGACGGCAGCAACGTGCCCGGTTACCGCGCCGATGTTGCTATTCGCGAGGGACGCATCGAGCGCATCGGTGACTTGCACGACGCCACCGCCAGCGAGGAAATCGACGCCGCTGGCCGCGTGCTGGCGCCGGGTTTCATCGATGTACACACCCACGACGATACCGTGGTGATTCGTCAGCCAGAGATGCTGCCCAAGCTCAGCCAGGGCGTGACCACGGTAATTGTCGGCAACTGCGGGATCAGCGCTTCGCCCGTGACCCTGAAGGGCAATCCGCCGGATCCGATGAACCTGCTCGGCACAGCGGCGGCGTTTGTTTATCCACGCTTCAGCGATTACCGCGCGGCGGTCGAAGCGGCCAATACGACATTGAACGTTGCCGCGTTGGTCGGCCACACGGCGCTGCGCAGCAATCACCTCGATGACCTGTTTCGCAGCGCTACGCCTGAAGAAATCGCGGCGATGCGCGAGCAACTGCGGGAAAGTCTGGAGGCGGGCGCGTTGGGGTTATCCACAGGCCTGGCGTACGCCAGCGCCTTCAGCGCCTCCACCGATGAAGTCATGCAACTGACCGAAGAACTCACAGCGTTTGGCGCGGTATACACCACG
This sequence comes from Pseudomonas sp. AIG, assembly GCF_977020205.1. Lineage (NCBI taxonomy): Bacteria > Pseudomonadati > Pseudomonadota > Gammaproteobacteria > Pseudomonadales > Pseudomonadaceae > Pseudomonas > Pseudomonas sp. AIG. Next base: position 21,830 of record NZ_CDROCK010000069.1, read on the forward strand.
CACCTGCGCAGCGAATTCGAACCGGTGCTGGAGGCGATGGATGAAGCGTTCAGCATCGGTCGACACTCGCGTTCACCGGTGATTATTTCCCACCTCAAGTGTGCCGGCGTCGGCAACTGGGGGCGCAGTCCGCAATTGCTTGCCTCATTGGAGGAAGCAGCGAAAACCCAGCACGTAGGGTGCGACTGCTATCCCTACGCGGCGAGTTCTTCGACGCTCGATCTGAAGCAAGTCACCGATGCGCATCGCATCACCATCACTTGGTCGACGCCGCACCCCGAGGTCAGCGGTCGCGAGCTGATCGACATCGCTGCGGAATGGAATCTGCCGCTGCTCGACGCCGCCAAACGCCTGCAACCGGCGGGCGCGGTGTACTACGGCATGGACGAGACGGATGTACGAAGAATCCTTGCCCATCCGTTGTCGATGGTCGGTTCTGACGGACTGCCGGAAGATCCGTTTCCGCATCCGCGCCTGTGGGGCGCTTTCCCACGGGTATTGGGACATTTCAGTCGCGATGTCGGGCTGTTTCCGCTGCACACCGCCGTGCACAAGATGACCGGGTTGTCGGCGGCGCGATTTGGTTTGAAGGAAAGAGGCGAGATTCGTGAAGGGTATTGGGCGGATCTGGTGTTGTTCGATCCGGCGACCGTGCGTGATGTCGCGGATTTCAATGATCCGCAACGGGCGGCGCAGGGGATTGATGGGGTTTGGATCAATGGTGTGTTGAGTTATCGCGACGGACAGGCGAATGGTCGCAGGGAAGGGCGCTTTCTCGCTCGACAGGGTGATCTGCGCGATAACTTTCGCTGAGGTTTCGCGGACTGCGTCACAGTGATGGCACATTGCGACTAAAGAAAGCCATCAACAGGCCGAATTGCTGACATCCACCCCGTCTACACTGTGGGGCCAATCAGTCAGGGAGCACCCCATGAGCTTCGGCAAAACCACCCCGATCCTGCGGATCTTCGATGAAGCCAAAGCTGTCGAGTTCTACGTCGATTTTCTGGGTTTCAAGATCGACTGGCAGCATCGTTTCGAGGCGAATTTTCCGTTGTATCTGCAGGTGTCGCGCGGTGAATGTGTGCTGCATCTGTCCGAGCATCATGGCGATGCGTGCCCGGGCTCGGCGCTGCGTATCGAGACCGACGAGTTGGAAGCTTTCCAACAGCAACTGATCGCCAAGGACTACAAGTTTTCGCATCCGGGTATTCAGGCGATGCCGTGGGGGAGCCAGGACATGACGATTGTCGATCCGTTTGGCAATCGGTTGGTGTTTACCAATGCGATTTGTCTCTGAGCTGAAAAGCCCCTCACCCTAGCCCTCTCCCGGGGGGAGAGGGGACTGACCGAGGTGTCTGACGCTAGACATCGACCTGAAAGATCTGCAGCGATTATGGATTCACGGCCCTCACCCTAACCCTCTCCCTGAGGGGGAGGGGACCGATCCGGGAATGCTTGAGAGATACACCGACCTGAACTTGCTCGGTCGAATCCATAATCGACTCGGTCATTCAGGTCGATGTATAGCGCCAGACACCGCGGTCGGCCCCCTCTCCCTCCGGGAGAGGGCTGGGGTGAGGGGAAAATGGCCCGCCGCAAAAAGAAGCCCGCCATCTAACCATCACAGTCGGGCAGCGGGCTTTTTCGTTACTCGGTCGGCACGAACTTATCCAGCACCTGATTGACCGCCATTTCCGCCACCATCACCACTTGCGCGATGCCTTGCAGGGTCTTGCGGTGTGAACCTCCGAGCACGGCGGCGAAGTCGTTGAGCATCACCGAGGCAGAACCCAGCGTTTCGCAGGCGTCGACCAGCAAGGGCTCGGTCGCGGATGCCGGGTTGGCCATGTAGAGGCGGTTGGGTTGGTAAGGCGTGGCCATGATCTGCGCGGTGGGTGGGGCGAGATAGTGGTCGAGCGCGCGCTCGGCGGCTTCGTGGAATTTCTTCGAATCGGCGGATTCGTAGGGGGAGGCCGGGTCAGTGACCGGCGGGTTTGGCGTTACTTTGAACATGGGAGCGTACCTTTTAAAGCCGCATCCATTTCGCCGCTAAGCAAAAGGGAGGCAGCTGTGCGCAAGTTAGCGGACCGGTCGCATCCCACCCCGGCGCACCCGAAGGTGCCATGCGCACAGCCACCATTAAGCGCAGGCAAATACCTGACTGGATGATATTCGTGCAGCGGGGAGCGAATGTAGCCGAGCCGCTAAGCTCGATCACTGGGAATCAGTGACGCAATCAAGTTACGCAGCATGCTCAGGGCGCACAAGCCGGCGGATTCTGGCGCAGGCGTAGGTTACGGCGCAAGGATTTGTGGGCTGTTTCGCGTAACGCTGAGTGTCTTTAAACACCTGTAATGCGGGATGTTTATTGTGCTCAAGTATCGAAGATTTACCTGTAGGAATTGGGTGCGGCAACTGGCGCATTCGCGAGCAGGCTCGCTCCCACATTGGGTCCGCGGTGAACATCGAATTGGTGAGCAGCCGAGATCAAGTGTGGGAGCGAGCCTGCTCGCGAAGAGGCCGGAACATTCACCCCCGATGCATCTGCCGAAACTCCCCCGGCGGCATCCCGCGTCGACTCTTGAAGGTGCGATGAAACGACCTCGGTTCGGTAAACCCCAGATATTGCGCAATGTCCTGAATCGGCAGCGTGCTGTTGAGCAAATAATGCTCAGCCAGCTCCTGGCGCAAATCATCGAGAATCTGCTGATACGACGTCCCCGCCTGATGCAACTGCCGCTGCAACGTCCGCACCGAAACGCTCAACTGTTCGGCAACCTGCTCCTTGCGCGGCAACCCCTCCTTAAGCAACTGCCGCAGAATGTTCTTCACCTGCTGCTCAAGCGACGCATCCTCCAGCGTCGCCATCAAGCCCAACGCATGTTCTTCCAGCGTTCGCAGCAACTGCGCATCGGCCTGACGCAACGGCAGCTGCAAATACGCCAGCGGCACGATCAGCGCCGAATACGGCTGATCGAACAACACCGGGCAATCGAAAAACGCTTCGTACTGCGCTGGCGTCGCCTCGGCCGGGCATGAATGTTCAAACCAAACCCCGGCCGGCGACATCTGTGTATCAGCAATCCAGCGCGCGTATTGCAGCCACGAACCGAGCACATTTTCCACCAGATGCCGGCGAATTCGTGGCCGCTGATACCGGCACGTCCAGATCAGATGCACATGGCCGTCCTGCACCTCGGCGCGACTCACGCCCATGTCGCCCACCAATTTCTCGAACGGCATGATCCGGCTCATCGCATCACCGAGCGTCGCGCAGTTCATGGTGATGTAACCGAGCACGCTCCACGAATTGGGCAGGACGAAATTCGCCGCGTTGAGCCCGAACAGCGGATCGCCCGAGTGTTCGCAGAAATAATCCAGCAAGCGCTCATGCGCCTCACCCGGCAGACGCAGGGTGTTGTCGCTCAACTGCTGCGCCTGCAAACCCGCCGCCGCCAACGCAGGCTCGATATCCATACCCAGTTGTTCGGCATGGCGCAGGTACTTGAGCATTGGCGGAACTGAAGTGAAGCCCAGCGATTGCATGATCCCATTCCTTTGATCAATGGCGGCGGAGGCGGACGAATTGCCTGAAAGGTAATTTGAAACCCCGACTAAAGTAAATGGCTGACGCTTGCGCGACGTTTGACTCAATTGGCTACACGAACTGGCCGGATGCGACCGTGACACTTTTCGGCCGCTGGCTAGTATGGGGGCCTGAAATATCCATCATAAGAACCGGAAAAGGACACACGCATGCGACGCTGGAACGGCTGGGGCGATGCAACCACGGTGGTCGAACTGCCGGCCCAGGGCGCGGAGTTTCTTCATGAGCGACTGGGCGAGGGGCGGGGGCTGCCCGATGCCACGCTGGAGGCTGCATTGGCCCGTGTGCCGGCTTCGCGATTGCCTGCACACGCGTTGTACAGCGTCGATGCCCATGACCGCTTGCTGCATGCCCGAGGCCAGAGCCTGCCGGACTGGCTGGCGTTGCGCGAGGGTGCGCTGGGTAATTATCCCGATGCGGTGGCGTTTCCCGAGACCGCTGAACACATTCGCCAGTTGCTGGCGCTCGCCCATGAACAGGACGTGTGCCTGATCCCTTATGGCGGCGGCACGTCGGTGGCCGGACACATCAATCCACCAAATTCTGTACGACCAGTGGTGACGGTGTCGCTGGCGCGGATGAATCGCCTGATCGACCTCGACGAACAGAGCCTGCTGGCGACGTTTGGTCCCGGTGCGAGTGGGCCGCAAGTGGAGAGCCAATTGCGCGCGCGGGGCTACACGCTGGGGCATTTTCCGCAGTCGTGGGAGCTGTCGACGCTGGGCGGTTGGGTCGCCAGCCGTTCCAGCGGTCAGCAGTCGTTGCGCTATGGCCGGATCGAGCAGTTATTTGCTGGCGGCATTTTGGAAACATTCGCCGGGCCGATGCACATTCCAACCTTCCCGGCCTCTGCCGCCGGACCTGATCTGCGTGAAGTGGTGCTGGGTTGCGAGGGCCGTTTCGGGATCATTTCCGAGGTCAAAGTGCGGGTCAGTGCGCTGCCCGCCGATGAGCGTTTCTACGGTGTATTTCTGCCCTCTTGGACCAAGGCACTGCAAGCCATCCGCCAATTGGCCCAGGCACGCGTGCCGCTGTCGATGTTGCGTTTATCCAACGCCGTGGAAACCGAAACGCAACTGGCGCTGGCCGGTCATCCGCAACAAATCGCCTGGCTGGAGAAATATCTGAGCCTGCGCGGGGCGGGTGAGGGCAAATGCCTGCTGACGTTCGGCGTGACCGGCAATCGTCGGCAAAACGCGCTGTCCCTGAGTCAGGCCCGCCAGCATCTGAAAGCCTTCGGCGGGGTGTTCACCGGCACCTTGCTCGGCAAGAAGTGGGCGCAGAACCGCTTCCGTTTCCCTTACCTGCGCGAGAACCTGTGGAACGCCGGTTACGTGGTCGACACCCTCGAAACCGCCACCGACTGGAGCAATGTCGACAACCTGCTCAACCTCATCGAAAACAGCCTGCGCGAGGCCTTGGCCGCCGAGGGCGAACGCGTGCATGTGTTCACCCACCTGTCCCACGTCTACGGCGAAGGCTCGAGCATCTACACCACTTACGTGTTTCGCCCGGCGGCCGACTATCCGGCGACGCTGGCACGCTGGAAAGCGCTGAAACACGCGGCCAGCCAGACTATCGTCGACAACCACGGCACCATCAGCCACCAGCACGGTGTCGGCAAGGATCACGCGCCGTACCTGCTGCGCGAGAAGGGCGCATTGGCGATGGACACCTTGCAGGCGCTGAGCAAACACTTCGATCCGGCCGGGCGCCTCAACCCCGGCACGCTGCTGCCGGAGTGACGGCCATGAGTCAGGACTGGAACGCCGCATGGCGCCAGCAGATTCTGCCAACACTGGCGGATGAAACCTGGGATCTGATCGTCATTGGTGGCGGCATCAGCGGCGCCGGCATTCTGCGTGAAGCGGCGCGCCGAGGTTGGCGTTGTCTGCTGCTGGAACAACGCGATTTCGCCTGGGGCACCTCCAGCCGTTCTTCGAAAATGGTCCATGGCGGCTTGCGTTACATCGCCAAGGGGCAATGGCGCCTGACCCGCGATTCGGTGCACGAACGTCAGCGTCTGCTCGACGAAGCGCCGGGGCTGGTCGAACCTATGAGTTTCATGATGCCGCACTATCGCGGCGGCTTTCCCGGGCCTCGGGTGTTGGGTGGTTTGTTGAGCGTCTACGACGCCTTGGCGGGGCGTCGCAGCCATCGCTTTCATGATGCGCAACAACTGCGTTATCTGGCGCCGGGGGTGAAGGAAAACGATTTGCTCGGTGGCACCTGTTTTGTCGATGCGCTGACCGACGATGCGCGGCTGGTGATGCGTGTTTTGAGCGAGGCGCGGGCCGAGGGTGCGGTCGTGGTCAGTGGCGTGCGTGTTGAACATTTGCTGCGCGAAAACGGCCGAGTGTGCGGCGTTCAGGTCGAGGATTGCGAAGCCGGTTCGTCACTACAGTTGCGCTGCGGCGTGCTCGCGGTGGCTACCGGCGCATGGGCCGAACGCTTGCGACCGACTGAGGCGCCAAGGCAATTGCGGCCGTTGCGCGGCAGTCATTTATTGCTGCCGGGTTGGCGTCTGCCGGTGGCGCAGGCCTTCACTTTTATGCATGAGCGCGACCGGCGTCCGGTGTTTGTTTTTCCGTGGGAAGGCGCGACGGTGGTCGGCACTACGGACCTCGATCATCGCGAGGATCTGGATCAGAGCGCGAGCATCAGCGGCGAAGAACTCGACTATCTGCTGGCGGCCTGCACGCAACAGTTTCCCGGCGCCGAAGTGAGTGCGGCGGATGTGCTGTCGACATGGTCCGGCGTACGTCCGGTAGTCGGCAGTGCGGAGGGCAATCATCAAGACAAACCGTCGAACGAAACCCGTGAACATGTGCTGTGGCAGGAGCCCGGTTGCGTGACCTTGGCCGGCGGCAAACTCACCACGTTTCGCCCGCAGGCCATCGAAGTGCTCAAGGCCTGCGCGGCGATGCTCGAACGTCCTTTCGTCGATGACGCCGCGCCCGTGTTTGCCGCTGTTCCTGTGCAGGCGATTCCTGAGTTGAGCAGCCATCAGTGGCGACGTCTGGCCGGGAGGCATGGTCGAGATCTGCCGAAGTTGGCGCAATTGATCAAAGAAATCGGCCACGCCACGGTCGGCGCTACGGACACTCTGTGGGCCGAACTGGCTTTCGCCTGTGAGTCGGAAATGGTTCTGCACCTCGACGATCTGCTCCTGCGCCGCACGCGTCTCGGTCTGCTGTTGCCGCGCGGTGGCGAAGAATATTTCACCGCCATCCGCCAACTCTGCCAGCCTCGACTGGGCTGGAGCGACGCACACTGGCAGCAGGAAGAACAGCGTTATCGGGCGTTGTGGCAACGCCATCACGGTCTGCCGGATGCCACGCCTTGATGCCCCTTGAAGAGAGCTCCATGGACAACCACTCGAACAAGCGTTACCTGCTGGCGATCGACAACGGCACCCAGAGCGTGCGTGCGCTGCTCTTCGATTTGCAGGGCAATCTGCTCGGCAAAGGCAAGGTCGAGTTGCAGGCGTATTACTCGACGCAACCGGGTTGGGCCGAGCAGGATCCGGAATATTACTGGGCAAAACTGGGTGAGGCGTGTCAGCAGGTCTGGCGGCAAACGGGGATTGATCGCGCGCAGATTGCCGGCGTGTCGCTGACCACTCAGCGCGGCACAGTGATCAATGTCGATGCCGAGGGCAAGCCATTGCGTCCGGCGATTCTGTGGCTCGATCAACGGCAGAGCGAAGTCGAGGGCGGGATCAAAGGGCCGTGGGGCTGGTTGTTCAAACTGGTCGGCGCGCAAGGCACCGTGGATTATTTTCGCGCTCAGGCTGAGGCTAACTGGATAGCAAAACACCAGCCTGAAGTGTGGGCGGCGACTGACAAGTTTTTGCTGCTCTCGGGGTTTCTCACCCATCGACTGTGCGGGCGTTTTGTCGACTCGGTCGGTTGCTGCGTCGGCTATCTACCATTCGACTTCAAACGGCTGAAATGGGCTGCGCCGAGTGACTGGAAATGGCAGGCGCTGGCGGTGCGCCCCGAGCAATTGCCGAGCCTGCAAAAACCCGGTGAAACCCTCGGCTACATCACCGCAGAGGCTGCTCGACACACCGGTATTCCCGAAGGCTTGCCGCTGATTGCGGCAGGTGCCGACAAGGCCTGCGAAGTGGTCGGTGCCGGCGTGGTTGATGCGAGCACCGTATGCCTGTCCTACGGCACCACGGCGACGATTACCAGCACGCGCTCGCGTTATCTGGAAATCGTCCCGTTGATCCCGCCATATCCATCGGCGGTGCCGGATCAGTACAACTGCGAGGTGATGATTTATCGCGGTTACTGGATGGTCAGCTGGTTCAAAAACGAGTTCGGGTTGCGTGAAATGCAGCAAGCAAAAGAGCAGGGCATCGAGCCGGAGCAACTGTTCGATGCATTGGTCAATGCGGTGCCGCCCGGCTCGATGGGCCTGATGCTGCAACCGTACTGGTCGCCTGGGATTCGTGAACCGGGTGTCGAGGCGAAAGGCGCGATGATCGGCTTCGGCGATGTGCACACCCGCGCGCATATTTACCGGGCGATTCTTGAGGGATTGGCGTATGCGTTGCGTCAGGGCATGGAGAACATCGAGCGGCGTTCGAAGGTGTCGGTCAAGCGGTTGCGCGTTGCCGGTGGCGGTTCGCAGAGTGATGCGGCGATGCAGCTCACGGCGAATATTTTCGGCCTGCCGGCGGAGCGTCCGCATGTGTACGAAGCCTCGGGTCTGGGCGCGGCGATCTGCTGTGCGGTGGGGTTGGGGTTGCATGCGGATTTCCCCACGGCGATCGCGGCGATGACGCGGGTGGGTGCGGTTTTCACCCCACAGCCGGAGGCACAAAAAATCTACGAGCAGCTGTACAAAGAGGTCTACCTGCGCATGTATCGCCAGCTCAAGCCGCTATATCAGAGCATCCGCAAAATCACCGGCTATCCCGCCTGAAAGAACACCACAAATCCCCTGTAGGAGTGAGCCTGCTCGCGATAGCGGTGTGTCAGCCAACATCTATTTGACTGACACACCGCTATCGCGAGCAGGCTCACTCCTACAGGGGGCGGTGGTGTTTTTGATATCGGGTAATTGGCGCCATCGGAGAGTTTTTCTGGTGAGATCGGACAGTGTCAGCGGCGGGGTCGGTTGTTAGGCTCACCCCCCACGGCACCGCCAATAAGAACCAGAA
>NZ_CDROCK010000070.1:0-24658 GCF_977020205.1 Pseudomonas sp. AIG
GCACGACTCCGGCTATCACCAGCGTCACCGATACCATCGACACCACCACCGTGAAGCTGACGGCAACCGCCACTGCGGCAGAGGGCGGCAACGTCGTCTACACCGCGACCGTCGGTGCGCCAGTGACGGGCTCGCCGGTCGTAGTGACCTTGTCGAACGGTCAGACCATCACCATTGGCGTCGGCCAGACCACCGGCACAGCGACCACCGCAGCGCCAAACGACGTATTGACCGGTCACGCACCGCTGACCAACTCGATTACCAACGTGACCGGCGGTAACTTCGAAAACCTCGTGGCTGACAAAACGCCGGTCAGCACGAACGTGACCGACACTGTCGACACCACCAATCTGTCGCTCAGCGCGACCAATTCGGTCGCTGAAGGCGGTTCGATTGTTTACACCGCGACTTTGACCAACGCCGCTGGCTCGCCAGTGACCGTAACCCTGTCGAACGGCGCCGTGATCACCATCGACGCCGACAAAACCACCGGCACCGTGACCGTTCCGGCCCCGGCTGACGACGTTTACAAAGACGCCGGCACCGTACAGGCGACTATCAGCAACGCCACCGGTGGCAACTTCGAAAACCTGGTGCCGAGCACAACGCCGGCCGTGACCAGTGTTACCGACACGATCGACACCACCACCGTAAAACTTACTGCAACCACAACTGCAGCCGAGGGCGGCAACGTTGTCTACACCGCGACTGTTGGTGCTCCAGTAACCGGAACGCCGGTGGTTGTGAACCTGGCCAACGGTCAGACCATCACCATTGGTGTTGGCCAGACTACGGGGACTGCGACCACTACCGCACCAAACGATGCGTTGACTGGTCACGCACCGCTGACCAACGCGATCACCAACGTCACTGGCGGCAACTACGAAAATCTCGTCGCCGACAAAACGCCGGTTTCGACTACCGTCACTGACACCGTCGACACCACCAACCTGTCGCTGTCCGCGACTGGCTCCGTGGCCGAAGGCGGCTCGATTGTTTACACCGCGACATTGACCAACGCCGCTGGCTCGCCAGTGACCGTCACCCTGTCGAACGGCGCCGTGATTACCATCGACGCCGGCAAAACCACCGGCACCGTGACCGTTCCAGCGCCAGCCGATGACGTCTACAAAGACGCCGGCACCGTGCAGGCCACAATCAGCAACACCACCGGTGGCAACTTCGAAAATCTGGTGCCAAGCACGACTCCGGCTATCACCAGCGTCACCGATACCATCGACACCACCACCGTGAAACTGACGGCAACGGCCACTGCGGCAGAGGGCGGCAACGTCGTCTACACCGCGACCGTCGGTGCTCCAGTGACTGGTTCGCCGGTTGTGGTAACCCTGTCGAACGGTCAGACCATCACCATCGGTGTTGGCCAGACCACCGGCACCGCGACCACCACTGCACCTAACGACGCATTGACTGGCCACGCACCGCTGACCAACTCGATCACCAATGTCACTGGCGGCAACTACGAGAACCTTGTCGCCGACAAGACCCCGGTTTCGACTACCGTCACCGACACCGTCGACACCACCAACCTGTCGCTGTCCGCGACCGGCACCGTGGCCGAAGGTGGCCAGATCACTTACACCGCCACCCTGACCAACGCCGCTGGCTCGCCAGTGACCGTGACCCTGAGCAACGGTTCGGTGATCACCATCGACGCCGGCAAAACCAGCGGCACGGTGACCGTTCCAGCGCCAGCCGATGACGTCTACAAAGACGCTGGCACCGTCCAGGCAACGATCAGCGCCGCCACCGGTGGCAACTTCGAAAATCTGGTCACCAGCACGGCTCCGGCCGTGACCAGCGTCACCGACACCATCGACACCACCACGGTGAAACTGACTGCAACCGGTACAGCGGCTGAAGGCGGCAACGTCGTCTACACCGCGACCGTCGGTGCTCCGGTGACCGGTTCGCCTGTGGTTGTAACGCTGGCCAACGGTCAAACCATCACCATCGGTGTTGGCCAGACCACGGGCACCGCGACCACCACTGCGCCAAACGACGCTTTGACCGGCCATGCACCGCTGACCAACTCGATCACCAACGTCACGGGCGGCAACTACGAAAATCTGGTGGCCGACAAGACTCCGGTCAACACCACCGTGACCGACACCGTCGACACCACCAACCTGACGCTGTCCGCGACCGGCACCGTGGCCGAAGGTGGCCAGATCACTTACACCGCGACCCTGACCAACGCCGCTGGCTCGCCAGTTACGGTGACCCTGAGCAATGGCTCGGTGATCACCATCGACGCCGGCAAAACCACTGGCACCGTGACCGTCCCGGCTCCGGCTGACGACGTCTACAAAGACGCCGGCACCGTGCAGGCGACCATCACTGGCACCAGCGGCGGCGGCTTCGAAAATCTGGTAACCAACAACACGCCAGCGGTGACCAACGTCACTGACACCATCGACACCACCACCGTCAGCATCACCGGCAGCACCTCGGTGACCGAAGGCCAGACTGCCAGCTACACCGTCAGCCTGAACCATCCGGCGCAAACCGAAGTGACCCTGAAAATCGTCTACAGCGGCACCGCCGCCGACGGTTCGGACTTCACCGGTGTGTACACCGTGAAGATCCCGGCAGGCGCGAGCAGCGCGCAGTTCAACGTCGCCACCATCGATGACAAGATCACCGAAGGCACCGAGAACTTCGTGGTCAAGATTGATTCGGCCACCGGCGGCAACTTCGAGAACCTTGCGGTCAGCAGCACCAACGGCAGCGTCAGCACCTCGATCATCGACAACGACGCGCCGCCGGTCATCGACCTGGATGCCAACAACTCCAGCGGCGCCACCGGTGCCGACTACAAGGTGACCTTCACCGAAAACACCCCGGGCGCGGGTGTGTCGATTGCCGATACCGACATCAGCATCACTGACCCGGACAGCACCATGCTCACCGGTGCCACCGTGGTCCTGACCAACCGTCAGGACGGCGATGCGCTGAACCTCGGCAACAGCGTCAACGGCATTACCATCAATGCCAACAGCACCAACGGCACCGTCACGCTGACGCTGTCCGGCAACGCGACGCTGGCCGATTACATGCAGGCCATCAAGAACATCAGCTTCACCAACGGCAGTGAAAACCCGAGCACCGTGCCACGGATCATCACCGTGACCGTGACCGATGGCGGCAACTACTCCAACACCGCGACCACCACGGTCAACGTGGTGGCGGTCAACGACGCGCCGGTTGCTGCACCGAGCAATGTCACTGGCACCGAAGACACCCCGCTGATCCTTGGCTGGTCGACCTTCGGCGTGACTGACGTCGACAGCCCGGCCAGCAGCCTCGGGGTGAAAATCACCCAGCTGCCGGGCGAAGGCAAACTGCAGTATCTCGACGGTTCGACCTGGAAGGACGTCGCCAACAACCAGACCTTCAGCAAGGCTGACATCGACGCGGGCAAGCTGCGCTTCCTGCCGGACACCAACGAATCGGGCGTCAACGGTTACGGCGGCACCGGCCTGGGCAACAATCAGGCGGACTACGCGCAGATCAAATTCCAGCCAACCGACGGCCAGTTGCTGGGCAATACCGGCACCGTGAAGATCGACATTACTCCGGTGGCGGATGCACCGACCGTGAGCGTGGCCGACAACAGCGTGAAGTCCACCGGGCTGATCAAGGAAGTCTGGACCGGTCTCTCGGGTCTGGGCACCAACGGCAACGGCGCGGATTCGACCACGTTGAAAAATGTGATCGACGGCGCTGGCACTCCGAACACCAGCACCAATGTGAACAACGTGCAGTCCGACGGCAGCGTGACCGCCGGCACGGCGTCGAAGACTTCCGGCCTGATCTATCTGGAAGCCGGCAAGACCTACACCTTCAGCGGTGTCGGCGATGACAGCCTGTTGGTGACCATTGGCGGTAAAAACGTCGCCGCGACCACGTGGGGCGTGGGCGGCAACCTAAACGGCTCGTTCACCCCGACCACCAGCGGCTACTACACCCTGGACATCTACCACCACAACCAGAGCGGCCCGGGCAGTTACGACGTCAACCTGTCGGTCAACGGCAGCACGCCGATCGACCTGAGCAGCGCCGGCGTGCCGATCTACACCGGTGTGAAGGATCTGGTGAATTCGGGCGTGACCGTCTCCGATCTGCACGGCAGCAACGGCGAAGGCTATTACGACGGCTACAAACTCAACACTGGCGCCGAAGGCACCACGGTGAAACTGTCGGCGATCACCACCGCCCTGACCGACACCGACGGCTCGGAAACCCTGAGCGTGAAGATCAGCGGCGCACCGGTCGGCTCGGTGCTCAGCGATGGCGCGGGGCATACCTTTACCGTCACCGCCAGCAGCGGCGACGCCAACGTCACTGGCTGGAACCTCGGCAGCCTGACCGTAACGCCACCGCCGTACTACAACGGCCAGTTCAATCTGACCGTGACCTCGACCTCCACCGAGATGGTCGGCGGCTCGGCCAGCAGCACTGCGACTATTCCGGTCAGCGTGGTGCCGGCGGTCTACAACGCCATTGTCGCCACCTCGGCCGACGATACCGTCACCGGCACCGATGGCAACGACATCATCGTCGCCGACATCGGTGGCCTGACCGTGGTGCCGGGCACCAACTACAACATCGCGTTCATGGTCGACAGCTCCGGCAGCATGAGCAGTTCGTCGCTCAACGCCGCCAAAGACTCGCTGACCTCGGTGTTCAACAGCCTCAAGCAGAGCCTGGGCGGCAGCAATTCGGGCACGGTGAACATTTTCCTCGTCGACTTCGATACCCAGGTCAACAAGTCGGTGTCGGTGAACCTCAACGATCCGAACGCGCTGACGCAACTCAAAGCGGTACTGGACTCGATGGCCTCCGGCGGCGGCACCAACTACGAGGATGTGTTCAAGACCACGGCCAACTGGTTCCAGAGCGCTGACGCTGTGGCCAACACCGGCGCGAAGAACCTTACGTACTTCATCACCGACGGCCAGCCGACCTATTACCAGAGCGGCGAGCAGACCAACCCGACGCTGTACGGCAACGTGAAGCTCGACGATGTGGTGAAAACCAGCAACTACAAGCCGGGCGACACCTTCAGCACTTACATCGACAATACCCACGCGTTGACGATCAACAGCGCCGGCACCGTGACCCTGCAAACCTACACTTCGTGGTGGGGCTGGAGCGGCACTAATCTGGGCACCATCCACGCGCAGGGCGACGGCACCTATGAGTTGTCGAGTCTGGCGGGTACCGGTAACAGCACTAATTCGGCAACGACCAGTAACTCGACCAGTGGCTTTGCCTTGCTCAGCGGTCTGTCGAACGTCGAGGCTATCGGACTGAACAACGATGTCAGCCTCAACGATCTGAAGCCTTACGATTCGGACAAAACGCCGCAGACCAACATCGATCCGAAGGACCTGGCCAACTCGATCATCGGCCACACCGAAGCGACGATGCCAGGCAACGACACCGTCAGCGGTGGCGACGGCAATGACATCCTGTTCGGCGATCTGGTGAGTTTCAACGGCATTGCCGGTGAGGGTTATCAGGCGATGCAGGCGTTCGTCGCGCAGCAAACCGGTGTCGATGTCAGCAAAGTCACCACCAGCAACGTGCACCAGTACATCACCGAGCACTATCAGGCGTTCGATGTCTCCGGCGCGCATGACGGCAACGACACGCTGTTGGGTGGCGCGGGCAATGACATCCTCTTCGGCTCGGGCGGCAACGACTGGCTCGATGGCGGCAAAGGCAATGACATTCTGCTCGGCGGCACTGGTAACGACACGCTGATCGGCGGTCAGGGCAACGACATCCTTATCGGTGGTTCGGGTGCCGACACCTTCGTCTGGAAGGCGGGCGACACCGGCAACGACGTGATCAAGGACTTCAAGGCCGCCGACGGTGACCGTATCGATCTGCGCGATCTGTTGCAGGGCGAGACCGGCAGCACCATCGACAACTTCCTGAAGATCACCACAGTCGATGGCACGTCGTCGCTGCAAGTCAGCTCGGCGGGCAAGTTCAACTCCGGCGATGCCGCTGCGGCAACCCCGGATGTGACGATCAAACTGGAAGGCAACAACTGGTCGAGCGCCAACATCCACAACCTGATTGCCGGCAGCGACCCGACCATCAAAGTCGACCACAACAACAGCTGATACCTGAACAAAAACGGCCGCCCTTCTGGGGCGGCCGTCACGTTTGTGCGGTCCGGACCGGTGACGATTGCGTCGCCGCCCCGCATACTCGCGCGCAGTTGGCTATGCTGCTCACAGCATGACGCTGGTTCATTTCTGAGGGATGCTCAATGTTTTACGTGCAACGCGATGCGCAAGGTCTGTTGATTCGCGTGGAAGCCGCGGCCTACGCCGAGGCCACGGAAACGCTGCCGGCCGACAGCCATGAAATCCAGGCCTGGTTCGCCAACGAAGTGGTGGAAACCAGCCTCAAACAGCTCAAGCAGAGCGACTTTGAGATGATTCGGGTACTCGACGACCTGATTCAGGTGCTGACCCAGAAAGGCGTGATCCGCGTCACCGACCTGCCACCGGCGGCCCAGGCCAAGTTGATGGACCGGACCCAGGCGCGGGAAGCGTTGGGCGGGTTGAGCCAGTTGATCGATGAGGATGAGGGTGGGTTGATCTGATCCACCCGGTATCAAAAGCTTACCCTCACCCCAGCCCTCTCCCCGAGGGAGAGGGAGCCGACCGAGGTGTCTGGCGCCATACATCGACCTGAGAGATTGAGTCGATTGTGGATTCAGCGCAAATCGTTCACGTCGGCGTACTTCCCGAATATCCCCTAATCAGTCCCCGTGAGGGAGAGGGGCCGATCGAGGTGCCTGGCGCTATACATCGACCTGAGAAATCGGGTCGATTATGGATTCAGCGGAGCTCTTTCACGTCGGCGTATTACATCAATATCCCACGGTCAGTCCCCTCTCCCTCTGGGAGAGGGCTAGGGTGAGGGTTGCTTTTGCAATGACTCACCGCCAAGGCTTCGGCTCACCCAACAACTGCCCCTGAACCCCATACAAGCCCATCTCGCGAATCACCGACAACTCGCCTTCCGTCTCGACCCGCTCGGCAATCAGCGGCAAATCAATGCTGTGCGCCGCACGCTGGATCGCTTCGATAAACAAGCGTTTGTCACTCTCCTGATCGATCGCACGAATGTAGCTGCCATCGATCTTCAAGTACGCCAGCCCCAACCGCGCCAGGTTGCCAATCATGCTGAAGCGCCCACCAAAGCGCTGCAGGCTCAGCGAGAAACCCAGTTCACGCAGACGCCGGGTCAACTGCTCCAGCACCGCTTGCTCCGGCAGCTGTTCCTCACCGATCTCAAGGGTCAGGCGTGAACCCAGGTTGGAGTGCGCGCGCAGGATCTCGAAGACTTTGTTCAGCGCCTGCGGATCGGCCAACGTCGCCGAGGACAGGTTCAGCGCCAGCGACTCCTCATGCGCTTTCATCTGCTCGAGCACGCGCTCGAGCATCAGGCGATCCAGCCGCGCGGTCCAGCCGAAGCGCTCCAGCCATGGCAGAAAACGCCCGGCCGGGATGGTCTGGCCCTGATCATCGAGCAAGCGCGAGAGCACTTTGTAATGCAGCACCAGTTGCGGGTCGGCGGCAGCCACCACCGGTTGGAAATACAGCTCGAAACGCTGCTGACTCAAGGCCTGATCAAGCAAACGGTGCCAGGCGTGGTGATCGTCGCCGACATCCGTCGTCAGGCTCTGATCGATGCAGGCCCAGTTCTGCTCGCCCTGCCCTTCAGCCTGCGCCAGCGCCTGATCGCCGAGCGTCAGCACTTGTTGTGGCGAATCGCCGTGAGCGAACGGCGCCAGACCGATCGACGCCACCGCAGCCACATCGGTCGCGCCGGTGGCGTGCAGACTGCTCAAGGCATTGTCGAGGTTCTGCGCCAGTTGCAGCGCTTCCTCTCGGACCAGCCCCGGCGCCAGTACGGCGAATTCACCGCCACGAATACGCGTGACAAGGTTCTGGGTTTCCGGGTATTTGGCGCATTCGCGCGACAGTTGCTCGCCGACCGCTTTCAACAATTCATCGGTGCGCTGACCGCCGAGGCGCTGGTTGAGCCCGGCCAGATCCTTGACCCGCAACAGCAGCAGATAACCGGAGCTGGCCTGCTCCGGGTTGCTCACGCGATTGTTCAACTGCATCTCGAAATAGCGGCGGTTGGCCAATCCTGTCAGGTTGTCCTGATAAGACTCAGCCCGCAGTTTTTCACTGCGCTCGGCCTGCTCCTGAAACAGCGCCTTGAGCTTCTCGACCATCTGGTTCATCGCTTGCACCACGCGACGCAACTCAGGCGTGCGCGGTAACTCCGGCAGGCTGAGGAATTCGCGCCGGGCGATGGCGTGAGACTGCTTGACCATGTAATCCAGCGGCTTCAACTGTCGACGCAACAGCAGCGCACCGAGCACGGCACTGATCGCACCGCAGATCAGCAGCCAACCGAGGCTGCCCAACGCGCTCTGCCACAGCTTGGCCACGGCGAACATCGGATGGCTGACCACCTCGACCCGCGCCGCCTGCTCCCAGCCACGGCTGACCAGTGCGTCGCCACCGGCCGGTTCCAGGCCGATCAGTTTGACGAACCAGTCCGGCACATTGCTGACGGCCGGAATGCCGCTGCGCTCGACAATGGTCTTGTCGGTCTTCAGATCGACCACGCGGATGCTCGCGTAGTAACCGCTGTCGAAAATCGAGCTGACCAGCAACTCGACCATCGCCGGATCGTCGATATTCGGCGTCAGCGACAAGGCCAGCGCCGTCGCGGCGTCCTGGGCGTGCGAGCGCAACTGGTTGACGTACTGGGTGCGCGAGCTCTCCAGACTGACCATGAAGCTGCCGGTGAAGGCGACCACCAGGAACAGACAGATTGCGATCAACAGCTGTTTGAACAAAGACATCTGAGCGCGTGCTCCTAGTTAGTCGTCTCGACCGGGAAACCTTCGGCCTGCATTTTCTTCAAGACATCCTGCCAGCGCGACAGGCGTTTGGTGTCACCGACCTTCTTGTTGCCCTTGGCGCCCGGCAGGTACAACCCTTCCGCATTGAAAGAGTAGACCGGCAGCAAATCGGTTCGCTGCGACGCCGGCTGGATCGGGTCGATCAGGCTGTCGAGCACCAGCGGCATGGCATCGGGGGTGGCATAGTAAGTCAGGACCATGTGCGCGCGGTTCTGGCGCAACGCTTTGACATAGGTGATGCGCAGCTTGTCACTGGAAACCCCGAGGTGGCGCAGGCTGAAATACTTGGCAATTGCATAGTCTTCGCAGTCGCCGGCGCCTTTCCATAAGGCTTCGATCGGTGTTTCCCAATAATCGACCTCGTGCCACAGGTCGATGTCTTCGACGTAGCGCACCTGTTTGTTGAAAAACAGGTTCACCACTTTGAGCTTTTCCATCTCGCTGACCTGCTTCTGCGTGGCCAGCAGATTCTGCCAGGCATCAATACGTTGCTGCCCGGCACCCAGTGGTCCGTAGAGTGCCGTGGCTTTGCGGCTGATCGTGGAAAAATCCCAATCGGCATGCAGACCGCCCAGCATGACGCCGGCCAGCAGCAGTGCGCAGCCTAGCCAGCGCAGTGTCCGGGGGATCGCGAAACATACCGCCACAGCAGGTTTCCAGGGGGCAGGAAGGAAAGCGTTTGATGGTGAAGCTTAGCCCGGTAAAAAACAATGGCACCATGAGATCATCGCTGCCGCGCTAAACTTCGATTTGCACCGCAATGTTTTACAAGGTTTGACAACCTGTAGAGCAATCACTAGTGTCATTTGGATCCAAATCAGGCCGACATACAGGGTGCGTAGTCGTGACACAGAAGCCCAAACCGCTGCACAGCATTAAAGTCGATGGACCGATTCCTGCGCATCTGGCCCGGTCGGTGATCGAAGAAACCCTGCGTTCGGCAATCCTCGATGGTCGTCTGCCCTGTGGCACGGCGCTGCGCCAGCAGGATCTGGCCGATCTGTTCGGCGTCAGCCGCATGCCCGTGCGCGAAGCTTTGCGCCAGCTCGAAGCCCAAGAGCTTTTGAGCGTTACCGCGCACAAAGGCGCGGTGGTTGCACCATTGATTCAGGGCGATGCCACTGAAACCTACGAGCTGCGCATCCTGCTCGAATCCGAAGCCATGCGGCAGTCGGTTCCGCTGTTGACCGCAGCCGATCACGCGCGCGCGGCCACTTACATCGAAGAGCTGGAAGCGCAACACGACTACACGGAAATCGGCCGGCTCAACCGTTTGTTTCACATGGCCCTGTACTGCAAGGCGCCCAACCAACGCTTGCTGCGCCTGGTCGAAGACGGGCTCAACGAAGAGGAGCGTTTTCTGCGCTTCAACCTTGAGGCCATGGGCCTGGGCAAATTGTCCCAGGACGATCACCGGGCGATGCTGCAAGCCGTTCAGGAGCGCGACATTGATCTGTCGATCAAACTCCTCGAGCAGCACCTTAATCGGGGCGTCGAGGTGATTACCCGCTATCTCGCTACCCCCGCCGCGCAAAGCCGCAAAGCCGCGCGCTGAGCACGTACTTACCCGCGAATCACCCGCTTACAAATCCCCCAGCGATCTGCCAGCCCTCGGGTGGGCGGATCCGCGCACCCGCTTCAACCTCCCTGCGCCGTTCAGCCCGAAATTTGCACCTCGCGGTTGATGAATCGGTAATAGCCGTGGCGCTCATTTACCCGCACTCTTGAACGGCCAACCCCATTAAGAACGGGCGACGCGCCGTCCTGACGGCGCAGTCCCCGCACCAGGAACCTACGGAAGGAGCCTTGCCACGGGAAAAAGGAAGTCATGGCGCGGGGTCACGGCCAACTTCCGCCCCTTTTAAATCATTCAACTCTTATTACTGGAAAGTTGCTTCGAGTGAGGCATTCACTCTTGTCGATCAATTTTGGCCGTTATTCGCCGAAAGGAGCAACTACGCCCAAATAAAACTTTACTCATAAGTTTTATCGGAGCAACTCAACTTCAAAAAACAGCAAACTTAAAATAATTAAAAATATACTTGTTAATTACTTTGTCGGTGTATTAGCTTTTCTTCGCCAAGTTTGAACTTCGCCATTCATCTCGGCATCAGCCCAATGCCTGCGGCACATCAGCAGCGCTTTATGGGCAGACATGAGGCCATGTCACAGGTATATCGATCCGCACTTATCCACCAGGAAGGAAGGCTGTCGTCCGTCGACAGAAAACAAGTAAGTCGTCGTTCCATTGATTTCGCAGTTTCCAGAGCAGTTCCATTACACATCAACGATAAAGGACATCATGATGCCCACCAAGAACCAACTCGCCCTGAAGAAAGCCGAACTTAGCATTCACCCGATCTTTTCCGAGATCACTTCGTTGTCGGTCTTGCAACGTTTCATGGAAACCCACGTGTTTGCCGTGTGGGATTTCATGTCGCTGACCAAACGCCTGCAGCAGGAGCTGACCTGCACGCGGTTGCCCTGGCTACCGCCGCGCGATCCTCACGCCGCCCGTTTGATCAACGAGATCGTTCTCGGCGAGGAGTCGGATGATCGCCTGACGGAGGGTCATTACAGCCATTTCGAGTTGTACCTGGATGCGATGCGCGAAATCGGCGCGAGTACCACGGCGGTGGAGCGCTTTGTCGCCCTGCAACAGGAAGGCGTGAGCTATGACGTCGCGCTGCAAAGCGTCGAGGTTGATCCGGCCGCCGCGCAGTTTGTCCGCGACACCTTGCGTACCGCCCTGCATGCACCTGGACACAGTGTGGCGGCGGCGTTTCTGCATGGCCGCGAGAGCGTGATCCCGAGCATGTTCCAGCGCATCCTCGACGACTGGGGCATCGGTATCGAACAGGCGCCGACCTTCCGCTATTACCTGGAGCGGCACATCGAGGTCGACTCCGAAGATCACGGCCCGGCGGCGGAGCAACTGCTCGAGCGTCTGGTCGCCGGTGATCCGCAGCGCGAGGCCGAGGTCTATGCCAGCGCCATCGCCGCCGTGGAAAGTCGTATCGCCTTGTGGGACGGCCTGCGTCTGAGCATGCGCGAACCATTGGCGGAGGTGGCCCAATGAATGCCGCCGACTATCAGTCCTTTGCCGACGCCTGGGAGAACCGCGCCACCATCCGCACCCGCCCGCGCCGCGTGCTGGAAGACGATGAACGCCTGATCTACCCGCTCAGCCGCCAACCGTTGGTGCTCAGCGAAACCTTCCTGCGCGAGTGTCCGCAACAGCGCGATTTCGCCCTGGTGCAGACGCTGTACAAATTCATCAACGACGTGGTGATTTTCGAGACCGAGATCGTCGACAAGACCGCACGCAGCATCGCCAAGAATCGCTTCGCCGTGGCGTTCCCGTTTGCCTGTCGTTACGACGCAATGACCGTGGTGGTCGACGAGGATTACCACGCCCTGGTGGCGATGGATTTCATGCAGCAAACGGTGGCCATGACCGGCATCGCCCCCATTCAGTTGCCCGATGAGATCGAACTGAGCCGGGCCATTCCCGCCGCTGTGGCGCTGGCACCGGAGCACCTGCGCAGCGCGGTCGAATTGATCTGCGTGGCCATCGCCGAAAACACCGTGACCGGCGATGTCGCGGCGTTCGCCCGCGACGACACCGTCAAGCCGTCGATCAAAGGCCTGATGGCCGACCACTTGCTCGACGAGGGTCGCCATTCGAGTTTCTGGGCGCGAATGGTGCGCATCTATTGGCACACCGCCAGCGCGGCGGATCGCGAGACTATCGCGCAAATCCTGCCGGTGTTCATCGGCCATTACCTGACCAACGACATCCAGAAAGCCTTCGACCTGCGCCTCATCGACGCGCTGCCGGTCAGCGAGGCCACGCGCCGTGCGCTCCGGGATGAAATGGCCGGGCTGGCGTTCCCGATCAATCGCCACCATCCGCTGGTGGGCAACATCGTCAAGTTCTTCCACAACAGTTCGCTGCTCGATACCCCGTGCGTGCAGCACGCCCTGCGTGACTACCTGATTTGATGAGGAGGCCGACATGAAACGTCTCGACATTTTGCTGATTGGCGCCAGCCAGGCCATGACCGACCTGGCGCAAGAACTTGAACAACATGGTCACTCATTGCAGCGCAGCGCAGCGGGTGTATCGACGGTAGATCTGATCATCGACGATGGCTTCCTCGGCGCCGGCGATCATTGCGCCATCCCGCACTTACATTTGCGTCTGGGCGTCGGAGCTCAAAGCGCTGCGGGTTTGCCGACACTCGATCTGCTGTGCTTCCTCGGCTCGTCACTGATCAGCCGCGTGCCGATTGCCGACGAGCCGTCCGGTAATGGTCAGGCACTGCGCCAGCGAGCACTGGCGCAGGTGGTCGACGAGGTGACGTTGCTGGTCAGCCGCTTCTCTCGTGATGCTGACTATTTTCAGCAGGCCGCGTCGGTGCCGGCGGCGGATTTCGAGCGGATGGAAGACCTGCTGTTCCTCGACAGCCTGGCGTACATCCATCGCCTCAACGACACGGCCAATCCGGCGCTGCTGCAACAGGCGCAGATCCCGCTGATCGAGCGCCTGCAACAGAGCCTGATCCGTCACGCCGAACGACCGGCGCTGCACCTCGCCGAACAGTCGATCAGCTATCAGCAACTGCACGCTCACAGTCGCGCGATCCAACAACGCTTGCTGCCCTTGCTCGAACAGCATCCGCAACCGTGGGTGGTCGGCATCTGCCTGCCGAAAAGCCCGGCGCTGTTCGCTTCGATTCTGGCGATCCTCGGCAGCGGCGCGGTGTACCTGCCGCTGGAGCCGAGCCATCCGTTGCAGCGCCAGCAATACATTCTGCAAAACGCCGGCGCATTGCTGTTGTTGCATGACAGCGAGCATCCACTCAGCGTCACCATGACGGGGCTGGACGTCACCCGCATCGACAGCTCAGAGGCTGATATCACCCAGCCGTTGATGCGCAGCCGCCCAGACCTTGATACACCGTGCATGGCGCTGTACACCTCGGGCACCACCGGGCATCCGAAGGGTGTGCTGCTCAGTCAGGCCAACCTCGCGCATTTCACCGCGTGGTACGCCGATTACGTGCAGTTGCAGGCCGAGAGCCGGGTGTTGCAGTTCTCGTCACTGAGCTTCGATTCGTCGCTGATCGACATCTTCCCGACCCTGCTTGAAGGCGCCGAACTGGTGGTGCCCGATGACACGCAACGACGAGATCCGTTGCAACTGGTCGCGTTGATCCGGCGCCGGCAACTGACCCACGCCTTCCTGCCGCCAGCGCTGTTGAGCATCCTGCCACTGGAGCAACTGGAAGGCGTGCAAGTGATGACCGGCGGCGATGTCTGCGAGCCGTTTGTCATCGAGCAACTGACTCGTCAGGGCACGCTGCACAACCTTTACGGCCCGACTGAAGCCACGGTGCTGATCACCGCCCGCCGACTCACATCGGGCGACAGCAACCGCAGCCTCGGCGCGCCGATCGCCAACAGCCAGGTGCTGATTCTCGATGACGATTTGCAACCGGTGTCGCAGAACACCGTCGGCGAATTGTTCATCGTCGGCCCGGGGGTCTGCCTCGGTTATCTGAACAATCCACAGCAGACCGCCGAACGTTATCTGACCTTGAATCTGCCGGACGGCCACACGTTGCGCGCCTACCGCAGCGGCGACATGGCCAAGTGGGGCGAACACGGTATCGAGCTGTGCGGACGGCGCGACAATCAAGTGAAGATCCGCGGCTTCCGGGTCGAGCCGGAAGAGATCGAACGCTGCCTGCGTGAGAGCCAGTTGTACCGGCAAGTGGCGGTGGTGATCGACTCTCAGCGGCGGATTCTGGCCTTTCTCGCCCAGCCGCAATCGGACACTGCGCGCGAAGCACTGAAGGCCCACGCCCGGCAGTTTTTGCCCGACTACATGCAACCCGTGGCGTGGACTGAACTGTCGAGCATGCCGTTCGCCAGCAACGGCAAGGTCGACCGCAAGGCGCTGCTGGCACTGTCAGTGAGCGTGCAAGACAACGGGCCGAAATGCCTGCCGGCGAATGCCGACGAAGCACTGCTGCTGGAGATCTGGGCGGAGCTGCTGGAGTTGCCGAGCAGCGATATTTCCACCGACGAAAGCTTCTTCAATCTCGGTGGCCACTCGATTCTGCTGTCGCGAATGTTGCTGCGGCTGCGTGAGGAGTTCGGCCGCAGCATCTCGATCAATCGCTTCATCGAACTGCCGACCATCATCAAACTCGCGACGCTGGTGCGCGGCACCGATGACAGCGCCGTACTCAGCGCCCAGGCCATGGCCGACGCCGAACGTGCGCTGGACATCGAACCGCTGCCGATCAACCGCATGGGCGATGTGCACAAGGTCATCGTTACTGGCGCCAACAGCTTTGTCGGCGTGCACATCGTCGAGGCGCTGCTCGGTTGGGGCGCCAGCGAAGTGGCGTGTCTGGTGCGCGACGGCGGCGGGAAAACAGCAGCGCAACGCTTTGCCGAGTCTCTGCGGGAAAACCGCCTGGAGTATCTGGATCTGAGTCGCGTGCGGGTTTACGCGGCAGACATTACGCGTCCGCAACTGGGCCTGAAGAACGAAGATTATCAACGTCTGGATCGTGAGTTCGGCGCGTTGGTGCACAACGCCGCCAACGTCAATCACGTGCTCGACTACGAATCGCTGGCGGCGGACAACGTCGAGCCGATTTTTGCCCTGCTGCGTTTGTGCGAAGGGCAGAGCAAGAAGGTCTTCAATTTCGTCTCGACGCTGTCGGCTTCAAGCACGGTCGATGATGCGGGACGGGTGCTGGAACTGCCCGCCGCGCTGACGCCACCAATCTACATTCGCAACGGTTACAACCTGTCGAAATGGGTCGGTGAACGCATCCTCGAACGGGCGCGTGAGCGTGGTATGCGGGTCAATCTGTACCGCCCCGGCAATATCAGTTTCAACAGCTTGAGCGGCGTGTGTCAGCCGCACAAAAACCGTTTGATGCTGATGCTCAAAGGCTCGATCCAGCTCGGTCAGGTGCCGGCCTTCGCGCTGAATTTCGACCTGATGCCCGTGGACTTTCTCGCCCGCTTCATCGCCTTCCACGCCAGCCGTTATTCGCCGGAGCGTGCGGTGTTCAACCTGCACAACCCCGAGCCTTTGAGCTGGGACGCCTACGTTGCTTCGTTCCGCGAAACCGGCAGTGAGTTCTCGCTGGTCAGCGTTGCCGACTGGCAGCAGCAACTGGGCCGCGTCGATGCCGACAATGCGCTGTTCGGTGTGCTCGGTTTCTACCTCAACGGCTTCGAAGAAGACATCGGCGATATCTCGCTGATCGGCCACGCCAACGCTGAAGCCGGCGTCCAGCAGATGGGCGCGCATTACCCGCAGAAATCCCCGGCGCTGCTGCGTCGCGGCTGTGACTACCTGAAAGAAATCAACTTCATCTGAAGCCACAAAAAAAGGAGCAACACCATGAGCACTCTGCAACCCGACACCTTGATCAAAAACCCGCACGGCTGCCACGTTGTATCGTCGGTGGAGGTGCCCGCAGACGCGGCGCAAGTCTGGGCAGTGGTCGGCAACTTCGGCGGTTTCGACCGTTTCATTCCGGCGCTGTCGCACATCGAAATGACTGGCGAGGGCGTCTCCTCACTGCGCAAGAAGTTCTTCAAGGATGGCAACGTGGTGGTCGAGCAACTCAACTCCCGCGATGAGCACGCACGAAGCATGACCTGGACGACAATTTACAACACGTTGGGCGTGGCGAATCTGTGGGCGGCGATGAATGTGGAGTCGCTGGGCATAGGTAAATCCCGGGCGACCTGGACGATCATTGCCGAGCCTGCTTCGGGGGGTGAGGAGGCGCTGCCGGGGTTCAAGGATTTTGTGCAGGGGTTTGCGGATGATGCGATGGGGAATGTGCTGAGGCTGTTTGTTTAAGGCTTCGGCTTTGCGGTGATTGCACCACCGCTTTCGCGAGCAGGCTCGCTCCCACAGGGAAATGCATTCCAAATGTGGGAGCGAGCCTGCTCGCGAAGAACGATAACGCGGTCAGATCTTGAAGCTGTCGACCAATTGCTTCAGACGGTTGGCCTGCTGCGACAACGCATCACAATCCTTCAACGTCTCGTTGAGGTTGGCCACGCTCTGCTGGTTCAGCAGGTTGATCTGGTTAACGTCGACGTTGAGGGTTTCCACCACGGCGGTCTGCTCTTCGGTCGCCGCTGCCACCGACTGGTTCATGCCGTCGATTTCACCAATGCGCTGAGTCACGCTGACCAGACGCAAACCGGCCTGGTTGGCCACTTCCACGCTCTGCTCGCTGGAGGCCTGACTGGCGTTCATGGTGGTTACCGCTTCGCGCGAACCGATCTGCAGCGAAGTGATCATCTTGTGGATCTCTTCCGCCGATTCCTGGGTGCGATGGGCGAGGTTACGCACCTCATCCGCCACCACGGC
This sequence comes from Pseudomonas sp. AIG, assembly GCF_977020205.1. Classification (NCBI taxonomy): domain Bacteria; kingdom Pseudomonadati; phylum Pseudomonadota; class Gammaproteobacteria; order Pseudomonadales; family Pseudomonadaceae; genus Pseudomonas; species Pseudomonas sp. AIG. Next base: position 17,418 of record NZ_CDROCK010000070.1, read on the forward strand.
AAAACCACGTCCGGCTTCACCGGCACGTGCTGCTTCGATCGCGGCGTTGAGCGCCAACAGGTTGGTCTGCTGCGAAATGCCTTTGATCACATCGAGGATGTGGCCGATGTTGTCGGTGCTGGCGTTCAGGGTTTCAATCTGGGTGCACGACAGGCTGATTTTCTGCGACAGCTCAGTCATCGCCTGGATCGTCTGCTCGACCACCTGACGACCGTCATCGGCCTGCTCGCTGGCGCCACTGGCGTGTTGCGAAGCATCGGCGGCGTTGCGCGCAATTTCCTGCGTAGCGGCACCCAGCTCGTTGATCGCCGCAGCGACGCTGTTGGTGCGCGCACTTTGCTCGTCAGAGCCGATGATCGAGGCATTGGACGACGCCATCACCCGTTGCGACAGGTCATGCACATGGCGGGTCGCCGAGGAGACTTCGGAAATCGACGCGTGAATCCGCTCAACGAACTGGTTGAACGCGCTGCCCAATTCACCGAACTCGTCTTTGCTTTCCACAACCAGACGGCGAGTCAGGTCGCCTTCACCCTGAGCAATGTCCTGCATCGCGCGGCCCATGGTGGTCAGCGGACGCATCAACACGTTGATCAACAGGCTCAGCAGCAGTGCAATGGCGGCCACCGCAACGAACATCGCGATCAGTGCCGAAGTACGGAATTGGCTGAGTGCGGCGTAGGCTTTATCACGATCAATCGACAGACCGATGTACCACTGCGCATTCGGCAGATCGCTGACCGGGGTGAACGACAGAATGCGTTCCTGGCCGTTGAGCACCACGTTCTGGTTGCCCTTCTCGATGCGCACGCTGGTGTTCGGGTAGATGTCTTTCAGGTTCTTCATGACCTGGTCTTTGTCCGGGCTGACGATCACCTGACCGTCGGCGCTGACCAGGAACGCGTGGCCGAGGCCACCGAAGTCCACCGAGTTGATGATCTTCACCAGGGTTTCCAGGCTCAGGTCACCACCGACCACGCCGAGCAGCTCGCCGTTCTTTTTCACCGGCATGGCGATGGTCACTACCAGGCCACCGACAGCGGCCATGTAGGGCGGCGTCAGCATGGTTTTGTCAGCCACAACGGCTTGCTTGTACCAAGGGCGCTGACGCGGGTCGTAGCCGTCCGGCATCTTCGCGTCAGGGCGCTGGGTGAACACACCGTTGGCCTGACCGACGTAAGTGAACTGGAAGTTCGAAGTGAACGCTGGTTGATCGACCAGGCCTGGGAAATCCGCGTCCTTGCCTTGATGGGCAACGTTCTGCGCGAGATTTTCCAGCACCAGAATCCGCCCGCTCATCCAGTTCTGCACGCTGCTGGCGGTCAGATCACCGGCCTGCTGCACAGAGGACTGGAGGTTCTGGCGAATGGTGTTTCGCTGCAGGTAGTCGTTGTAGAGGGTGAACAGCGCGAACGCCAGGACCACGACGCCCGAGGCGGCCAACAGGATTTTATGGCTGAACTTGAGATTCATTTCATGGGACTTCTATGCAAAAAGTGGGGATGCGTTCCGGATGCAACATTCCATGTACAGCGCAGGCAGCGTTCTTCTGGCCGCTCTACTTTGGTGCACGCATGTCTCACCAGTCTGTCGGCACGTGTCGGAGAAATCTTAGGGCTGAGTGGGAAATGGATGGCATTTCTGAAGGTTTCCCGCCGAACGGCGTGCCAGAGCGGTCGCCTGGATGTTTTTTAGGGGCGATGTAAGAGTGACGGTTGCAAATTCCGTAACCCTTGATGACAATGCGAGTAATTATCATTTGTGACGTTCGCGTTCATGTCCTCTCCTGAGTTTGCAGTACAGGCGCTTTACAGTACTCATCACGGCTGGCTCAACGCTTGGCTGCGCGCGCGGCTGGGCAACGCGGCGGATGCCGCAGATCTGGCCCAAGATACTTTCGTACGCCTGTTGCAACGCACCGAACGCCTAGAACTCAAGGCGCCGCGCGCCTTCCTGCGGACCATCGCTCGCGGGTTGGTGATCGACCATTGGCGCCGCGAAGAAATCGAACGCGCTTATCTGGAAACCATCGCTCATTTACCCGAAGCCGAAACGCCAAGCGCTGAAGCCCGTGCGCTGGTGATCGAGCTTCTGGAAAGCATCGCGCGCATGCTTGAAGGACTGAAGCCGAAAGTGCGTCAGGCGTTTCTGCTGGCGCAGTGCGAAGGTTTGACCCACAAGCAGATCGCCGAACAAATGGGGCTCTCCTTGCGTTCCGTGGAGCGCTACGTCGCCGATGCGCTGTATCACTGCTACGTGCTGCGGTACGAAAGCTGATGCCTATGGATAACGTCGCTCTCGGTCGCCGCGCCGAACCCCGTCAGCACGTGGTCAAACAAGCCATCCATTGGCTGCTGCGTTTGCGCAACAACCATGGCAACCCGCGTTTGAATCGCCAGTGCGAACAATGGCGCGCCGAACACCACGAGCATGAACTGGCCTGGCAACGCGTGCAGTCGCTGCAAGCCGAACTGACCAGCAACCTGCGCGCGGTGCCCGGTGCGCAAGTGGCGTTCAACACGCTGGAAAACAGTGCTCAGGGTTTGGGCCGGCGACAGACCTTGAAGCTGTTGTCTGGCGCATTGCTGATGGGCTCCGCTGCATGGCTGGCCAAAGACACGACCGCGTGGCAGCAATGGAGCGCCGATTACGCTACAGCGACGGGCGAGCGGCGCGGCCTTCAGTTGCCGGATGGCACGCGAATCGAACTGAACACCGCGAGTGCAGTGGATCTGGATTACACCGCGCAGCAGCGGCTGATCAAACTGACGCGCGGCGAGATCGTCGTCACCTGCGGCGCCGCCGATGAAGGTGCATCGTTCGAACGACCGCTGCGCGTGCAAAGCCGTCACGGCGTTTACGAGCCGCAGAACGCACGGTTTATCTTGCGTCAGGACAGCGATTGCACGCGGCTCAGCGTCACCAGTGGCCAGGTCACCATTCACTCCGGCAGTACTTCGGTGCAAGCACTGGCCGGGCAGAGCTACCTGCTCGATCACCATCAGGTTCGCCCGGCGTCGCCGCTGGACATGGATGCCGGCGCCTGGGTCGACGGTTTGATCGTCACGCGCAACATGCGTCTGGGCGACTTTCTCGCTGAAGTCGGGCGTTATCGTCAGGGCTTTCTGAGTTGTGCGTCCGACGTTTCCGAGCTGCGTCTGTCCGGCGTATTCCGTCTGGAAGACACCGACAAGCTGTTGGCGATTCTGCCGCAGACTTTGCCGGTGCAATTACGCTATCGCACGCGCTGGTGGGTGACGCTGGAGCGCGTCGCCTGACATTATTTTTGGCGGGTTTTCGCTGCAGGTCCGGCTTAGTCAGTAAGCACTTCAACTCAAGCGTTTGCGACTTCCTACGGAAACCTACAATGACTGTCCGCGCCACCTGTAAGAACTCTCTGAATTTAACTTCCGAATCGGGCCTGTTGCGCCACGCCGTTCGGGCAGCGCTTTTTTCCACAGCGCTGGGCGTTGGTGTGATGCCCGGTTTGAGCATGGCGGATAGTCCGGCGGCCAGTGAAGTCAGCCATCGCTACAACATAGCTGCCGGGCCACTGGGTGAAGCGTTGAATCAGTTTGCCCGCCAGGCCGGCATCACGTTGTCGATGACTCCGCAGCAGACTCAGGGCCGACAATCGCCGGGCGTTCAGGGCGAGTATTCGGCCGATCAAGCGTTGAGCCATTTGCTCGGTGACTCCGGCCTGGAAGCGGTCAGCCCAGATGGCAGCAGTTACATCCTGCGCCCGCTCGCTGAAACCGAAGCACTGGCCTTGCCGACTACCGACATCAGAGGCTTTGCCCTCGGTAACGCATTGGGCAGCATGGATGGCTACAACGCCACGCACAGCCAGATCGCCACCAAGACCAGTACCGCGTTACTGGAAACTTCGCAAAGCGTCTCCGTGGTCACTCGCGAGCAAATGGACGACCAGGGTTCGCAGACCGTCGCACAGGCAATGCGTTACACCCCGGGCGTGCTGACCAATCCGTATGGTGCGACTCACCGCTATGACTACGTGGCGATGCGCGGTTTCAACGACGGCTCGGTGGACAACATCTACCTCGACGGCCTCAAGTCGATGGGTGACAGCGGCACCTACAGCACCATGCAGGTCGATCCGTATTTTCTTGAGCGCGTGGACATTCTCAAGGGACCGTCGTCGGTGCTGTACGGCCGCAGTTCACCGGGCGGTCTGGTGGCGCTGACCAGCAAGAAACCGTTGTACGAGGCTTACCACCAGGTGCAAGCGACGGTGGGCACGCAGGGTCAGCGCGGGGTCGGTTTTGACTTCAGCGGCCCGGTCGATGACGACAAGCGCATTGCCTACCGTCTGATCGGGTTAACAGATCAGTCCGACACGCAATTCGACCATAACAAGGAAAAGCGTTTCGCCCTCGCACCCACGTTGAGTATCGATTTCAGTGAAGACACTTCGCTGACCCTGCAGGCTTATCTGCAACACGATCCGGATGGCGGTTACCACGGCGGCGTACCGGCCGACGGCACGATTCATCAGCGCAACGGCGATCGCATCTCGCCGCACTTCTTCGAAGGCGAACCGGGTGTCGATGGCTATTCGCGCGATCAACAATCGTTCGGTTATCAATTCGAACATCGCTTCAACGATGTCTTCACCGCACGCCAGAACTTCCGTTACCTCGATTCCAAAGTGAACATGGATCAGGTCTACGCGTATGGCTGGACCTCGCCGACCAGCAATGAACTGAACCGCTACTACACCGGCGGAGATGAGCGTCTGCATGCCTTTATCGTCGATAACATGCTCCAGGCTGAATTTTTCACCGGCGCGACCAAACACACGGTGCTGATGGGCGCGGACTATCAGCGGCGCAAAACCGTGGTCGACTGGACCAGCGGCGGTCTCGCGCCAATCAATGCGTTCAACCCGGTGTACGGCAACTCGGCGATCGACATGTATGGCGAAACCAGTTACTTGCGCCGTCTGGAGCAGACCGGGGTTTACCTGCAAGACCTGATCGAGATGGATAAGTGGCGCTTCTCGCTGGGCCTGCGTCAAGACTGGGTCGAGACTTCGGACGAAAATCGTATCGCTGAATCCGGACGTCCGGTCGGCACGGAAATCAATGATCGACGCACCAAACTCACTGGCCGCGCCGGCGCGCTGTACCTGTTCGATAACGGCCTGGCGCCGTACATCAGCTACTCCGAATCGTTTAACCCCAATTCCTATGCCGACAGTGCCGGTAACCCGCTGGCCCCTACCGACGGCACACAATGGGAAGTCGGTTTGAAGTACCAGCCGCCGGGCACTGACAACCTCTTCACCGCGTCGCTGTTCCGCATTGATCAGGAAAACCTGGCGACCAAACTGCCACAGGAAAACTTCTATCGAGCGGTCGGTGCCGTCCGCTCTCAGGGTGTGGAACTGGAAGCGCACATGCAGTTGACCGATAACCTCAAGGTGCTCGGCAGCTACACCTTCACCGATATCGAATACTCGAAGTCGATGGTCAGTACGTTGAGCACTCCCACCGACGTGATCGAGAACAAGGGCAACTCACCGACGCAGGCGCCACGACACATGGCTTCGTTGTGGGCGGACTACAAGTTCGACAGCGCCGCGCTCGACGGCCTGCGCCTGGGCGGCGGTGTGCGATATGTCGGTTACAGCTGGGCCGATGCGGAGAACACCCTGAAGGTGCCTTCCTACACGCTGTTCGATGCCTCGATTGGTTATGACTTGGGCAAGGTCGGCTTGAAGGGTGTCGATGTGCGTCTGAATGCGAACAACCTGACCAATGAGTCCTACGTCGCCTCCTGCGCCAGTCTGAACTTCTGCTATATGGGCGAAGAGCGCAACGTCGCGGCGACGGTCAGTTACCAGTTCTAAGCCTTGATCCTGTGCATAAAAAAGCCAGCCCCTGATGTTTCAGGGGCTGGCTTTGTCGTTTCTGTGGGGAAATTCTCATGCGTGCGTTTTTGGTGTTGTTGCACCGTTATATCGGCTTGGCCACGGCAGTGTTTTTGCTGCTGGCGGGAGTGACCGGGAGCATTCTGGCGTTCAATCATGAGTTGGATGAATGGCTGAACCCGGAGTTTTATGCAGCGTCTGCCGTGGGTGAGCGACTGCCTCCCGGCGATTTGGTTGGCGCCATGCAAAGTGCTCATCCGAAGTTGCAGGTCTGGTACATGGAGTATCCGCATGAGGCGGGGCATACGGCATTGCTGGCGATGGTCCCGCGTAATGATCCGGCAACCGGGAAGCCGTTCGATGAACGTAATCAGGTGTTCTATCTGGACCCGGTGAGTGCGGAGCAAAAGGGCCAGCGGTATTGGGGTGAGTGTTGTTTTCAGCGAGAAAATTTTGTCCCGTTCATTCTTGAGTTTCACTACAACCTGACGTTGCCAGGAAACTGGGGATTGTTATTGATGGGGTTGGTTGCCGTTGCCTGGGTGATTGATTGTTTCGTTGCGCTTTGGCTGACGTTGCCCCGTGGCAAGCCCTTCTGGAAGAAGTGGTCGACCGCGTGGAAGATCAAGGGTGGGCATGCCTACCGGCTCAACTTCGACCTGCATCGCGCCGGGGGATTGTGGCTATGGTTGTTGCTACTGCCGATTGCCGTGAGCAGCGTGGCGATGAACTTACCGAGCCAAGTATTCAAACCTGCGGTTTCATTGTTTTCACCGATTGAGCCGAGCGTCTATGAGGCCCGAGGGCGAATGCCTCCTTCACAGTTGGGGGTGACGCAATTGAGTTATCAACAAGCGTACGAGAGGGCGTTACAGGAAGGGAAACGGTTAGGACTGACAGCGGCGATCGGCGAGTTGTATTACAGCTTTGAGTACAACTTCTACGGCGCAGGATTCGGGCAGCACGACACTGAAGCCCATGGCAAATCCTGGTTGTTCTTTCATGGTACGGACGGGCGCTTGTTAGGGCAGGAGATTGCTGGGCAGGGAACGTTGGGAGAGCAGTTTTATCGGTTGCAGTTACCGATACATGGAGGGCGGATCATTGGGGTTACAGGTCAAGTAATGATCGCGATGTTAGGTATTTTGATTGCGGGTTTGTCGGGGACTGGCGTCTACATCTGGTGGCGCAAATGGCGGGCGCGACGTATCAGCAAGGCCCGTAAAGCTGTTTGATCATTGGTTTTGTAGGCTCTGAAATGACAAAAACCCTGTCTGCGTTAGCAGACAGGGTTTTCGGAATTTAATCTTGACGATGACCTACTCTCACATGGGGAAACCCCACACTA
>NZ_CDROCK010000071.1:0-24589 GCF_977020205.1 Pseudomonas sp. AIG
AGCCGAGCGCCTGACCGTTGAAGTACTGCCGAAGAAACTCGACGAAGAAGTGGCCCTGGAAATGGTTCGCGGCTTCGGTGGCGTGGTCACTCAATTGACCAAGCAACAGGCTGACTACATCGGCGTCACCGTCGAAGGCCCGTTCAAGCCGCACGCTTACCGCTACTAACAGGCGTTTGCTCGCTCTCCCTGTGGGAGCGAACCTGCTCGCGAAGGCGTCTTTACATTCAACATCCGTGTTGTCTGACCCAGCGCTTTCGCGAGCAGGCTCGCTCCCACATGGGATTGCAGCGCCTCGAAGGTTCTTGTTTCCAAGGGTATGACCATGTCCCAAGACCGTCGCTACAGCTTCGAGTTCTTCCCGACCAAGACCGATGCTGGGCATGAAAAACTGCTCGCCACTGCCCGTCAGTTGGCCACTTACAACCCCGATTTCTTTTCCTGCACCTATGGCGCTGGTGGTTCGACCCGTGATCGCACCCTCAACACCGTTCTGCAACTGGAAAGCGAAGTCAAAATCCCGGCCGCACCGCACCTGTCGTGCGTCGGCGACAGCAAGGACGACCTGCGCGGCCTGCTGAACGAGTACAAGGCTGCCGGCATCAAGCGCATCGTCGCCCTGCGTGGTGACCTGCCGTCCGGCATGGGCATGACCAGCGGTGAGCTGCGTCACGCCAATGAACTGGTTGAATTCATTCGTGAAGAAACCGGTGATCATTTCCACATCGAAGTTGCCGCTTACCCGGAGATGCATCCGCAAGCACGCAACTACGAAGACGATCTGGCCAATTTCATCCGCAAGGCCCGTGCCGGCGCCGACAGCGCGATCACCCAGTACTTCTTCAACGCCGACAGCTACTTCTATTTTGTCGACCGTTTGCAGGCGCAGGGTGTGGATCTGCCGATCGTGCCAGGCATCATGCCGATCACCAACTACAGCAAACTCGCGCGCTTCTCCGACGCCTGCGGTGCGGAAATTCCGCGCTGGATCCGCAAGCAACTGGAAGCCTACGGCGACGACACTCAGAGCATTCAGCGCTTTGGTGAGCAAGTCGTCAGCGAGATGTGCGAACGCCTGTTGCAGGGCGGCGCGCCGGGGCTGCACTTCTATTCCATGAACCAGGCTGAGCCTAGTCTGGCGATCTGGAATAACCTGAAGTTGCCGCGTTGAAGCAGCTGCAAGCTTCAAGCTGAAAGCTACAAGCCAGATCAAAAGATCGCAGCCTGCGGCAGCGCCTACATTGGGATTTTGTTCACCCTGTAAGAGCTGCCGAAGGCTGCGATTTTTTGCGTTTAAAGGCCCGAAACAGAGCTTGTGCCGGCACTTTCTGGCTCTTTCGCGTTTCTCGTCGTAATCTCAAGCCATGCCTTTGATCACGCAGTTATTCGCCGTGCTGGTTTTTGCTTGCCTGAGCTTCGCCGCTCGAGGCGAGAAGCTGCGTATTGTCACCGAACCGTGGGCGCCTTACGTGTATGAAGAGGGCGGCAAGAACCTCGGCCTGGACTACGAAACTACCGCCATTGTCTTCAAACGCCTGGGCATTGAAGTCGAATGGCAATTCCTGCCGTGGAAGCGCTGTTTGTCGATGCTGGAAACCGGCCTGGCCGACGGTGCACTGGATATTTTTCACAGTGACGAGCGCGACGCCACCCTGCTTTACCCGATAGAACCGCTGTCGGACGTCGAGTTCGTGATGTTCTACGCCAACGATCGACCGCACCCGTTCAGCAAACTCGAAGAACTCAAAGGCCTGACCATCGGCACGTCGCCGGGCTATCTGTATAGCCCTGACTTTCGCGAGTCGACGCTGTTTAACCGTGAACCGGCACCGACCCATGAAGCCAACTTCGGCAAACTGGTGCGCGGTCGCATCGATTTGCTGATCACTGATCGCCGCGTTGGCCAGCATTTGCTCGATGAGTTGAATATTCGCGATCAGATCACTGAAAACCCAACCGTTATTAGCCGTCAGAGCCAGTTTCTCGCGGTTCGGCGCAATGCTGGCATGGATCTGCTGGTGCAGCGGTTTGGCGCCGAGCTCAAGCGATTCAAGCGCGAACCGGCCTACGCCGAGCTGAGCGCACGCTACGGCGCCGCGCCCGCCGGCAGCCCTTCAATGAATTCAGCCACGGCCAACAGCAAAACCGTTGAGCAGCAGGAAAGCAGCGCGCAGTGATTGCTCTGTTATACTCCGGCGTTCCCGCCAGGCTCACGCCCGGACGCCCGGAACCGTAACAGGCCTCTCGACCCGCTACAGCGCAGCTTTGCAGCCCGCGCGAGCGCTCCAGACGTGCCTTCGGAACCGCAGCAGGACCGGACGGGATTGCGTCCTCTTAAACGTGATTCGCGCCAGGCAAGACTCCCATTGGGCCAAGCCCTAACTAAAACAGGATTACTCATGTCCTTTGCTTCCCTCGGTCTCTCCGAGGCTTTAGTCCGCGCCATCGAAGATGCGGGCTATACCGAGCCTACTCCGGTGCAACAGCGGGCCATTCCCGCCGTGTTGCAAGGTCGCGACCTGATGGTTGCGGCACAGACAGGTACCGGTAAAACCGGCGGTTTCGCCCTTCCGATCCTGGAGCGGTTGTTCCCCAACGGTCACCCGGACAAATCCCAGCGTCATGGCCCGCGCCAACCGCGCGTACTGGTCCTGACCCCGACCCGCGAACTCGCGGCCCAGGTCCACGAGAGCTTCAAGATCTACGCCCGTGACCTGAAATTCGTCAGCGCCTGCATCTTTGGCGGCGTCGGCATGAACCCACAGGTTCAGGCCATGTCCCGTGGTGTCGACGTGCTCGTTGCCTGCCCGGGTCGTTTGCTCGACCTCTGCGGCCAGGGCAGCGTTGATCTGTCCCACGTGGAAATCCTCGTCCTCGACGAAGCCGACCGCATGCTCGACATGGGTTTCGTGCACGACGTGAAGAAAGTCCTCGCGCGTCTGCCGTCCAAGCGTCAGAACCTTCTGTTCTCGGCAACCTTCTCCAAGGACATCACCGACCTCGCCGGCAAGCTGCTGCACAACCCGGAACGCATCGAAGTGACGCCGCCGAACACCACGGTCGAGCGCATCGAACAACGCGTCTTCCGTCTGCCGGCCAGCCACAAGCGTGCGCTGCTGGCGCACCTGATTACCGCCGGCGCGTGGGAACAGGTATTGGTCTTCACCCGCACCAAGCACGGCGCCAACCGTCTGGCCGAGTACCTGGACAAGCACGGCCTGCCGGCTGTGGCGATCCACGGTAACAAGAGCCAGAACGCACGCACCAAAGCGCTGGCCGACTTCAAGGCCAACCAGGTACGCATCCTGGTTGCGACCGACATCGCCGCACGTGGTCTGGACATCGATCAGTTGCCACACGTGGTCAACTTCGAACTGCCGAACGTCGATGAAGATTACGTTCACCGTATCGGCCGTACTGGCCGTGCCGGTCGTTCGGGCGAGGCGATTTCGCTGGTCGCACCGGACGAAGAAAAACTGCTGAAAAGCATCGAACGCATGACCAAGCAGAAAATCGCCGATGGCGACCTGATGGGCTTCGATTCGAGCACCATTGAAGCCGAGAAACCGGAAGTGCGTGAGCGTCCGGACGTGCGTAACCCGCGCAACCCACGTGGCCCACGCGGCGACGGCCCGAATGGCGGCGGCGGTGGCGGCGGTCGTAAAGACAAGGGCAAAGACAAGGGCAAGGAAAAACCGGCCGGTGAGCGTGGCGAGCGCCCTGCCCGTCAGCAGAAACCGCGCGAAGGCACCCCAGCCCGCGAGCAGCGTCCGAGCCAGCCGCCACGTGCTGCTGCTGATCGCGCACCTGACGAGTTCCTCGACGACGATGTGGATAACTTCGGTAACCGCGTTGACTACGTGCCGAAGCCGGCTCCTGCTGGCGGCCGTGGTCGTCGTCCAGGCGCACCGGCTCAAGGTGCTGGCGCAGGTTCGGGCGCACCACGCGGCGGTCAGTCGCAGGGTCGTCAGAATGGTCCGCGCAACAGCAACGGCTCGAGCACCGGCACCCCGCCAGCCAAACGCAGCGGCGGCCCGCGCAACGGCGCACCGCGTGATGGTCAGTCGGGTCGTCGCGACGAATCCGCCTCGTCGTCGCGCAACCGCCGTCCAGCCCGTGACGATCAGCCACGCAGCGAGCCAGCCGTGCAGAACCCGCGCAGCAACGGCCCGAAGATCATGCACAAGGAATCGAAAGCCGACCGCTTCCCGACGCCTGAGCAGCTCGATCAACTGCCAAGCCGCCCGCGTGGCGAAAAACCAGCGCTGCTGACCCGCAATCGCTGATTTGACGCTGCCCTAAAAGATGCCCCGCCTCGAAAGAGCCGGGGCATTTTTTATGCCGCCACAAATCCCCCTGAATTACCGCATATCCACTGTGCGAGCCTGCTCGCGAAAGCAGTCATTCAGCCAACATCATTGCTGACTGACCCGCCGCCTTCGCGAGCAGGCTCGCTCCCACAGGGGATGTGTGTGGCGGGCAATAAAAAACGCCCCCGGCCTTTCGACCGGGGGCGTTTTTATGTGGCGGGGGAAAGTTACTTAACTTTCACGCCTTCCAGCGAGATGTCCAGATCCGCAGTTTGCGAGGTCGGACCTGGGCCCTTGATCCCGAATTCGTTCAGGTTCAGGGTGGTCTTGGCGTTGAAGCCAGCACGCTCGCCGCCCCATGGATCCTTGCCTTCGCCGTTGAACGTAGCCTTGAAGGTTACTGGCTTGGTCACGCCGTGCAGGGTCAGGTCGCCGGTCACATCAGCAGTCTTTTCACCGGTCGATTTAACGGCGGTGGGGACGAACTTGGCATCAGCAAACTTGCCCACGTCGAGGAAATCTTTGCTGGCGATGTGCTTGTCACGTTCAGCGTGGTTCGACCACAGGCTGGCGGTTTTCACATCGACAGCGATCTTGCTGGCTTCAGGCTTGGCCGAATCCCACGAGAACGTACCGTCGAAATCCTTGAAAGTACCGTGAATGAAGCTGTAACCCAGGTGGCTGATTTTCCAGTCAACGAAGGCGTGCTGACCTTCCTTGTCGATTTTGTAATCCGCTGCCATGGCCTGGGCCGAGAGCAGTGCAGAACCGATTGCCAGAGCGGCCAGAGTCTTTTTCAACATGCTTTCTTTTCCTTTGAGTCGAGGTTGAATTTCAGGCTTTGCGACCGAGCATTCGCGTCAGGGTCACATCACGATCGATAAAGTGGTGCTTCAATGCTGCCAACGCATGGAGACCGGAAAAAATTACCAGCGCCCACGCCAGCCAGAGATGAATCACCCCAGCGGTGTCTGCCTGATCCGGTAGCCCGGAAACCAGTGCAGGAACTTCAAACAGGCCAAACACCGGGATCCCGACACCGTCTGCGGTGGAAATCAGGTAACCGGCAAGCATCACAGCGAACAGCGCCAGATACAGAAACCCGTGGCCGAATTTAGCGCCGATCCGGGTCATGCGGCTGTAGCTTTGCAGCGTCGGCGGCGGTGGGCTGATAAAGCGCCACAGCACCCGCAACACCATCACGGCCAGCAACACCAGGCCGATACTCTTGTGCAGATCCGGCGCTTCTTTGCGCCAGCTGCTGTAGTAATCCAGCCCAACCATCCACAGACCCAACGCGAACAGCCCGAAGACCACCAGCGCCACACCCCAGTGCATGAAGATGCTGACCCAACCATAGCGCGAAGAAGAGTTACGTAGCTGCATTGCCCAAATCCTGTGAGAACTGCGAACCAAGACTAGCGAGTTATCTATCGAATTAAAGCGGAAAATTTCGCTTTGAAATATCGAGAAATACGATCAAGAGTCTGGAAGTGGCGTGTTAAGGAAAGATTAAAGGCGATTACGGCGTGGGACGTCTGGACAAATGATCGTTGCTGAAACTCTCGGGCGCCTGCACAAGCGCAAGCAAAGGTGGCCGAGGGAAACTGCCGAACGGGACAGAGTTATTCAAGTAACCGGCCCTCTATTCATGGCTGATTAGTTATGAAGTACCGCCGGCGGTTGCAGGCAATCGGCGCTGTACGGATCTATCTGGCATTTATGCGCGAGCTCTGAACTATAACCACCAGGAAAGAAACTCCCGTTGGAGCAACCGGGAAGTGCAATCAGCAAAAGCATGAGAGTGAACGTTTTCATCAAGTGCCTCCTATTTTTCCCAGCATAGAATTGGCGCCGGGGCATCCGCTATCACCTCACTCTGAGTACTTTGTGGGAAGGCTCCGGTACACAAGTAAGCTCCGTGACCGGATGGCGAAGGACAAAAATGCAGAAAAAAAAACGCGACCCGAAGGCCGCGTTCTTTATTGAAGCAAAGGCTTACTGTGCCTTGGTCTCAGTCGTGGCTGCCGGCTTGGCTGCTGGCTTCTTCGCCGGTTCAGCCTTTTTCGCTGCCGGTTTGGCCGCAGGCTTTTTCGCCTCGGTTTTCGCAGCCGGCTTCTTCGCCGTTGGCTTGGCTGCCGCTTTCTTCGCAGGCTCAGCCTTCACCGGTGCCGCAGGCTTCGGTGCTTCCACCGGAGCTGGCGCAGGTGCCGGAGTCGGCGCAGGTGCTGGCGCGACCGGCGCTGGAGCCGGCTCTGGCGCCTTCACTGGCTCAGGCTTCTTCTCGTCATCCGAACCGCCGAACAGGTTGCTGAAGAAGTTGCCCTTCTTCGCCGCCACAGCACCCGCCGCGCCTGCCGCTGCTGCAGCCGGAACCACTTTAGCTGGCTCGAACGATTTGCCTGCCGCCAGATCTTCAACCTGACTGGCCGCCCGTTGACCGGTGCGCAGTGCGCCTTCTAGGGTGCCCGGGTACAAGGTGTCGGTGTGTTCGCCAGCGAACGTCACGCGTTGCAGCGGACGTTCCCACAGGCGCCAGAACTTGCTGATCTGGCCCGGGCCGTAAGCCAGGTACGCGCCGCCCATCGACGGGTCGGTGCTGTAGCGACGGATTTCATAACCGGTGAACGAGCCACGGGCCTGTGGATAAAACGCGTGCAGACGGATCAGCACCTGATCGACCATCTGCTTGTCGCCAAACGCCTGCATCACGCGGGCATTGTCGCCGGACAGGTTGATCACAACGTTGGCGCCGCCCTTCAGGGCAGGTTCGATCCAGAGCATGCCGAGACCGGTGTTGCTGTAGATCTCGCCAGACATGCGCGCCTTGCTTTCCCACACCGGCGTCTTGAACTTCAGCATGATCTGGTCGCGCCAACCGTAGTTGGTGCCTTTGATCGCTGCCAGATGCTGAGCATCCAGTGCCGGCGTCAGCGCAATTTTGTTCAGTGCACGCAATGGCACGGCCAACACGACGTAATCAGCCTGGTAGCCAACACTGCCGACCTTGACGGTCACGCCGTCCTTGTCCTGATTGATCGCCGACACTGGCGAGTTGGTCTTGATCGTTTTGATCTGTTTGACGAACGCCTGGGCCAGCACCTGGCTGCCGCCGACCAGACGCGAAGCACGCAGGTCACGGTCGGAGATGCCGCGATAGACGCGGTTCTGCTGGGCGAAATACAGCAGCGACAGACGCGAAGGTTCGTCGTAGTGGGTGCGGATGTCCTGGTTGATCAACTGGCGCGCAGTGGCCGGCAGGTTCTGCTTGTCGAGCCAGCTCGATACGGTGATCTGGTCCAGCGCATGCAGCGTGCTGGTCGCCGCCGGGTTCTGCGGGTCGTCAATCGAGCGCGCCAGATCGTCGAGGGTTTTCTGATAGCGCTTCAGAGCATCGGCGGTGGCCGGTTGCTTGGTCGCCAGATCAGCGGCAGAGAAATATTCGCCGTCGATCAGGTAGCCCGGCGTACGCACGAATTCCGGGGCCGGCGTAGTGCCCAGCTTGAACGTCGACACGTACTTGTTCAGCACTGGCTGCGTCTTGTCGTTGCCGATCCACTCACTGGTGGCCATGCCCGAGCGCCCGCCCATGCTCGGCTTGGCTTCCAGCAGCGTGACCTGCCAGCCTTTGTTTTGCAGCTCGTAAGCAGCGGTCAGGCCCGACAGGCCGCCGCCAATCACGATTGCAGTTTTATCCTTGGCCAGCGCTGTAACGCTGAACAGCCCCAACATCACCAGCGCACAGGCGCGCAGCCAACCGACAGACATTCAGCGAACTCCGGAAATACACGTAGGAAAAAGCACTTTTGCGGGTCAGACGACCCAAAGAACCGCGAAGAATACGTTAGCCATCAAAACGCCGCCAGCGACGTCTATCGGCTCATACAAAGTAGCTCAATCGACACAATGGGTTGTCCCGGCGCGACGCATTGCATAGGCTTGCGCGATTGTTTGCCCGCGCCTGACGCGAGCCGCCTCGAGGAGACTGTAAATGGGCCTGAATAACCAGTGGATGCAACGCGACCTCGCGGTGTTGTGGCATCCCTGCACCCAGATGAAAGACCACGAACAGCTGCCGCTGATCCCGATCAAGCGCGGTGAAGGCGTCTGGCTCGAAGACTTCGAAGGCAAACGCTACCTCGACGCCGTCAGTTCCTGGTGGGTCAACGTGTTCGGGCACGCCAATCCGCGGATCAACCAGCGCATCAAGGATCAGGTCGATCAACTCGAGCACGTGATTCTGGCCGGTTTCAGCCATCAGCCGGTGATCGAGTTGTCCGAGCGTCTGGTGAAGATGACGCCGGAAGGGCTGAATCGGGTGTTCTACGCCGATAACGGTTCGTCCTGCATCGAAGTCGCGCTGAAAATGAGCTTTCACTATTGGCTCAATCGCGGCCAACCGAACAAGAAGCGCTTTGTCACCCTGACCAACAGTTACCACGGCGAAACCATGGCAGCGATGGCGGTCGGCGACGTGCCGCTGTTCACCGAAACCTACAAAGCGCTGCTGATGGACACCATCAAAGTGCCGAGCCCGGATTGCTACGGGCGCCCCGAAGGCATGAGCTGGGAAGAGCATTCGCGCAACATGTTCGCCGCCATGGAACAGACCCTGGCAGAGAATCATGACAGCGTCGCGGCAGTGATCGTCGAGCCGTTGATTCAGGGCGCCGGCGGCATGCGCATGTATCACCCGGTGTATCTCAAGCTGCTGCGTGAATCCTGCGATCGCTACGGCGTGCATTTGATTCTCGACGAAATTGCCGTGGGTTTCGGTCGCACCGGGACAATGTTTGCCTGCGAACAGGCTGGCATCCGCCCTGACTTCCTCTGCCTGTCGAAAGCCCTGACCGGCGGCTATCTGCCGCTGGCGGCGTGCTTGACCACCGATGAGGTCTACAGCGCGTTCTACGACGACTATCCAACCCTGCGCGCCTTCCTCCATTCGCACAGCTACACCGGCAACCCGCTGGCGTGCGCGGCGGCACTGGCGACGCTGGATATCTTCGAGCAGGACAACGTCATCGAGAACAACAAGGCGCTGGCCCAGCGCATGGCCTCGGCGACGGCGCATCTGGTCGATCACCCGAACGTCTCCGAAGTGCGCCAGACCGGCATGGTCCTGGCGATCGAGATGGTCAAGGATAAAGCCACCAAAGAGGCCTACCCTTGGCAGGAGCGTCGTGGCTTGAAAGTGTTCCAGCATGCGCTGGAGCGTGGCGCGCTGCTGCGCCCGCTCGGCAGCGTGGTGTATTTCCTGCCGCCGTACGTGATCACCCCGGAGCAGATCGACTTCCTCGCCGAAGTCGCCAGCGAAGGCATCGACATTGCCACCCGTGACAGCGTCAGCGTCGCGGTGCCAAAAGACTTCCACCCGGGGTTCCGCGATCCAGGCTAACCGTAACTTCTCGTTCCCACGCTCCGCGTGGGAATGCAGCCAGGGACGCTCCGCGTCCCAAAGCGGACGCAGAGCGTCCATTGAGGCATTCCCACGCAGAGCGTGGGAACGATCTAACATCTTTCCAGAGACCCGAAATGAGACTGTCCCGCTTCTTTATCGACGCCCCCCTGAGCACCGGCGAACACGAATTGCCGGAGGCCCAGGCGCATTACATCAGCCGCGTGCTGCGCATGGCCGAGGGCGATGCGGTGCAGTTGTTCGACGGTTCCGGCCATGAGTTTCGCGGATCGCTTTTAGAAGTCGGCAAGAAGCGCGTGACCGTGCAGATCGACGAGCAATTCGCCGGTCAGGTCGAATCGCCGCTGCACATCCACCTCGGCCAAGGGCTGTCCCGTGGCGAGCGGATGGATTGGGCAATTCAGAAAGCCACCGAGCTGGGCGTGAATGAAATTACGCCGATCTTCAGCGACCGCTGCGAAGTCCGCCTCAAGGACGAACGCGCCGACAAACGCCTGCTGCACTGGCGTCAGGTGGCGATCAGTGCGTGTGAACAATGTGGTCGTTCGCGAGTGCCGATGATTCACCCGCCGGTGTTATTGGCCGACTGGATCAAACAGAGCGAAGCCGAGCTGAAACTGGTGCTGCACCCGGTGGCCGAGCCGTTGGTGAGTCATGCCAAACCGGCGACGCTGGCGTTTCTGATCGGGCCTGAAGGCGGGTTGACGGATGCCGAAGTCGAGCAAGCCAAGGGTAACGGCTTCCACGCCGCCCGCCTCGGCCCGCGAGTGTTGCGCACCGAGACGGCGCCAGTGGTTGCTCTGGCGGTGGCCCAACAGCTTTGGGGTGATTTCTAAACCTTTTTGCCGGACTGATCGTTCCCACGCTCTGCGTGGGAATGCAGCCGGGACGCTCCGCGTCCCAAACAGCGTGACGCAGAGCGTCACAGGAGGCGTTACCACGCAGAGCGTGGGAACGATCAGTCAGCCGGGCTACAGGACATAAAACAGAATCGCGACAAAGTGCAGCAAACTCCCGGCAATCACGAACAAATGCCAGATCCCGTGCGCATGCCGCAACCGGTGATCAAGGGCAAAAAAGATAATCCCCACTGTGTACAAAACCCCGCCCGATGCCAGCCAGGCAAACCCGGTGGTGCCCAGCGCCGCAATCAGCGGCTTGACCGCCACTAACACAATCCAGCCCATCACCGCGTAAATCACGATCGACAGAATCCGCGCCTCCGAACGCGGTTTGATCTCTTGCAGAATCCCGATCAACGCCAGCCCCCAGACAATCCCGAATAACGTCCAGCCCCACGGCCCGCGCAGGGTGACCAGGCAGAACGGTGTATAGCTGCCGGCAATCAGCAGGTAGATCGAAAAGTGATCAACCTTCTTCATGATCGCTTTCTTGCGTCCGCGCACGCTGTGGTACACGGTCGAGGCGCTGTAGAGCACCAGCAAAGTGAAAGCGTAAATCGCCACACTGACAATCTTCCACGGACTGCCATCCAGACAGGCAATCACCAACATCCACACGCCACCGACAAAAGCCGCCACTGCCCCGACCAGATGGGTCCAGGCGTTCAATCGTTCTCCGTGATACATGTATTGCTCACCTCACATTCGTTACCGCAGCGCGCAAGGCTCGGGCCTTGCGCGTAAAAGCGCAATGTTTCTGTTCAACATCAGCCTGCGCGCGTCGTGGTAATTGGGCACAATCGGCCGATACCAAAAAGAGTCCGCGCCATGCTGATCGACGAAGAATTGACCCTGAAAAAACTCGAGGTGTTCCTCGCTTTCATGCGCACCGGCAACCTCGCCCGTGCCGCTGCCGAGCTGCAGACCAGCAACGTCAGCGTGCACCGCGCCATTCATTCGCTGGAAAGCGCCCTGCGCTGCCCACTGTTCAAGCACGAAGGCCGCAACCTGACGCCGCTGGAAAGTGCCTATGTATTGGAGGAGCGCGCGCAGAAGCTGATCAACGACGTCGTCGAAAGCGTGCGCCTGACCCGCGAAGCCGCCGGGTTCTCCGCCGAACGCTTCAAACTCGGCTCGCTGTACTCGCTGACAGTGAAAACCGTACCGCAACTGATCATGGGCCTGAAGATTCGCCGCAGCGAACTCAACATCGACCTGATCCTCGGCTCGAACATCGACCTGCTCTACAAGCTGAAAAACATGGAAGTCGACGCGATTCTGGTGTCACTGGACGACAGCATCAACGACCCGGATTGCGAGCAGATTGCGCTGTTTTCCGACGACATCTTCCTCGCCACTCCGGCGGATTCAAAGTTTGCCCAGCGCAGTGAAGTGGATCTGGCCGAGGTGCGTGATGAAACGTTTATCACGCTGACCCAGGGCTTTGCCACGCATCAGGACGGTAACCGGGTATTCAAGCAGGCGGGGTTCGAGCCGAAGGTGGCGATGCAGGTGAATGACATTTTCACGCTGTTGAGCATGGTCAGTTCGGGGGTGGGTTATGCGTTGCTGCCCGGGCGGATTGCGGCGGTGTATGAGAATCGGGTGAAGCTGATTCCGTTGCAGGAGAAGTACCGGTTGCAGCAGCACATTGGTGTGGTGTTTTTGAAGGCCAAGGAGCGCGATCCGAACTTGTTGGCGTTGCTGGCGGAGTGTCGGATGTATGCGAATCGGCAGGTCACCTCATGATCGTTCCCATGCTCCGCGTGGGAATGCCTCAATGGACGCTCCGCGTCCGCTTTGGGACGCAGAGCGTCCCGGGCTGCATTCCCACGCAGAGCGTGGGAACGATCAGTTAGAGGCTCAGCCCACAATCGCGCGAACAATGAAGAACAACAGTGATGGCCCCAGCAAGCACCCCAGCCCGGTATGGAACGTAGCCGTCAACGCCCCGTAAGGCACCAACCGCCGATCCGTCGCCGCCAATCCGGCGGTCACGCCGCTGACAGTCCCGGCCAACCCACCAAATACCATCGCCGAACGCGGGTTATCCAACCCCATCCAGCGCGCCGCGACCGGCGTGCCGACCATCACCAGAATCGCCTTGATCAACCCGGTGGCAATCGACAGCGCCATCACATCCGACGTCGCGCCAATCGCCGCACCGGTCACCGGTCCGACGATGTAAGTCACCGCGCCCGCACCGATAGTGGTCATGCTCACCGCGTCACGATATCCAAACGCCCAAGCCATGCACGCGCCAACAATGAACGGCAGGATCGTACCGAGCAACAACGCAATCACACCAATCAACCCAGCCTTCTTCGCCTCGGTCGCCTGCACTTCAAACGCCGTGGCCACAATCGCAAAGTCACGCAGCATCGCCCCGCCCATCAGGCCGATGCCGGAGAACAACGTCAGATCCGCCAGGCCTTTCTGCCCGCCGGTCATGGTGCCGCCGACCCACGCCAAAACCAGACCAATAACGATGGCAATCGCCGAGCCGTGAATGCGCCCGAACGTCAGGCGTTTGGAGAGCACCACCGACACCCACATGATCACGCCGACGAAGGCGAATGCGGTAACCAGCCCGTTGTGTTCCAGACCTTTCTCGATGAGATCCCACATATCAGCGGCCTCCTACTGGGGTGCCGACCGGGGAAATTTCCGCCGGTTCGTCGGGCAATGGCTCGCCTTTATGCGTGCGGCTAATCAAGGCAATCGTGCAACCACAGACCACCACCGAACCAATCGCCGCCAACACCGCGACCGGGCCGCCGTGCAGCGCAGTGACGACGTTTTGCTGCGCGGCCATCGCCACCACCACCGGAATGTACATCGCGCCCCAGAAGCCGACGCCCATCTCGCATTCCTTGGTCATGCCGCCGCGCTTCTGCATCCACAACCGCGCGCAGATCAGCAGGATCATGGCGATGCCGACCCCGCCGACATTGGATTTGACGCCCAACAACACGCCGAGCATGTCACCCATGATCACCCCTGCCAGCGTACAGATCGCGAGCAGCGCCACACCGTAAATAATCATTGTTGTAGTCCTCAAAGTGCATCGTCGAATGTTGTTTTTGTTGTTCGAAGCTTGAGTCGCGGCGGTTTAGGGTTGGCGGCTACCCTCCTCACGCAACAGCGCTTGCAGGGTGTCGAGGCGAGCACTGTCGAAGGCAGTGACCGTGCCCTGCTCGAACACCCGGCGCGCCAGCCCGGTCAGCACCGCGCCGGGCGGCAGTTCGATCTGTAAACGCACGCCGCGCTCGTAGGCGCTTTGCACGGTGCCGCGCCAATCCACCACGCGGCACATGTTGAAGGCGAGGTCGTCGCGCAGCGCCTCTACTTTGGTCACAGGACGTGCGCGGCTGCCGCTCAGGTAGGCGAGCCGAGGGGTTTTCAGTTCAACGTTGGCGAAAGCTTCGGCAAGGGTTTGCGCCGGTTTTTCCAGCAGCGGGCAGTGCGACGGCACACTCACCGCCAAGCGCTTCGCCAGACCGGCGCCACGACTGCGCGCCAGTTCGGCCACCGCTTGCATGGCTTTGTCACTGCCGGCAATCACCACTTGGTTGTCGGCGTTGATATTGGCCAGATACACCGGCGAATCTCCGCCGTGCACCTGCGCCAGCAGCGTTTCGACTGTGGATAATTGCAGGCCGATGATCGCGGTCATGCCGTAGCCCTGTGGATAAGCCTGTTGCATCAACTCACCGCGCAGGCTGACCAGATGCAACGCATCGCTGAAGCTCAAGGCGCCGGCAACCACTGCTGCCGGGTAAGCGCCGATGGACAGGCCGGCGACGTAATCCGCCGTGAGTCCGTCCTGCAATAACTGCCGAGAAGCCGCGACGCCGGCGATCAGCAAACAGAGTTGAACTGCCCTTGTCGTGCGCAACGCATCACTGGAATCGAGCAGCAAAACATCTTCGCCAAGCACATCACTGGCTTCGACCAAGGTTTCGCGAGGCAAGCGCTGAAGCATGCCCACTTGCTGCGCACCCTGGCCGGGAAACACCAACAGACTGCTCACGCTGCCTGCTCCTGCGGATTCCACGGATCGTTCACCAGGCAAGCCTGATGAGCGTTTTTCAGCAGCACACGCGCCGAACCGCTGGCCCATTCACGCAACGCCACAGCACCGAACGGCGTCTGCAATTGCAGGTCGACCCGGCACACAGCCTGATCGAAAAGCTCGACCAGTTTGCGTGCCTGATTGCGGGTGATCAGTTGCGGCGTACGCAGAATCAGATCGAGATCACTGGCCGCGTGCATCGCGGTAAAACCGCTGGCCAATTCAAACCCGACACTGCCGCTGACACCCCAGACCCAACCGCAATCGTCGAGCATTGGCCGCAGTTGTTGGAGCGCGTGCATGACCGGCAAATCGCGCTCACTGTCGACGTGACACAGCGCCTCCGGACTGACCCGACAGGCAATCGAATCGACGGCCATAAATGCCGCCCAGCGCTGCTCGCGCAACACACCGCGAACGCCGACCGCGACCAAACCTTCCTCGCTCAGCGCCCGCCGCACCACCACCGGTTGCCCGGCACTGAGCGACTCGACGGCCCACAACGGAGCATCCGCCGGCAACTGCGCCGAGGTCATGCCCCAGAGCAGGTCGTGAGCCAGAGGCGTGTTCACCACTGCGCCCTCAGCAATTCGCGAACTTTGCTGGAGGCGGCACGATTCTTCGCGCCGAGACGATTGCTCAGATCAGTGTTGACCACATCGCTGATGGCTTGTTTGAGGCATTCGTTCACTCTCGATAGATCCTCCGCCGTCGGCTGTTCAATCTGCTGCACTGACAAGGTTTCCCAGAGCAAGCCAAGGCTCGCATAGCTGTCGATGTCATACGCCATCGGCGGCACACTGGCGGCCAGCGCTTCCAGTTCTTCAACACTGCGCAAGGTCACCCGCGCCGCCGACGCCTTGCCCATCGCATGCACCATCACGCCGGGATCGCGCAGCGCAATCAAACGGTTGGCCTGATAACCATGAGCGAGAAACGCCCCGGACATTGCCTTGCCGACCAGTAATGCAATCACTGGATGCCCGGCCAACCGCGCACGGGCATAACTGCCCGCTGCACCGGCCAGCGCCTGATGAATACCGAGGGCTTCTTCGCGCCGACCATAAGCCTGGCTCGGCACATCGACGATGGCGATGATCGGGCGCTTCTGCGCTTTATTGCGGTCGGTAGTGATTGCGTCATCCACAGCCTTGGCCAAACCCCAGCCTTCGAGCAAACCGACTTCGCCATTGCGAGCACGCGGGAAACGATTGTCTGGGTCAGCGACCACCGCGATAAAACGCCCCAGCGCACCATCAGCAACCTTCAACGAAGCCGGCAGCCCTTCAACCACCACAGCCCCGCCGCTCAAGGCGTTGAACCAGTTCAAACCGCGCAGCGAATAACCGCTCATGAGCGCTCTCCTTGATACAGATCGCGAACCACCGACGGTTCGATTTGCGGGTCAGTGTTCAGACTGCTCAAACGTTGCAGGAACCAGTCGGCGCGCTGGCTGCGAGGTTGCTTCGGCAAACCCTGCTGCAGTAATTCACCAACCTGCTGACGAATCTTCGCCACGTCATCGGCGACATAACGATCCACCAGACCACTGGCAAAACGCTGCTCGCCACCGGTCAGGCTCCAAATGAAGGGTCGGTCGCGAGAGTCATATTCTTCGATGCCCGCTTCCTGTTCGATGACCTGCGGGCCGTTCAAACCAAGGCGCGCTTCCTGAGTGACCAGCAAATAGCTGCACAGCGCCGCAGCAATCGACATACCACCAAAACAACCAACGCTACCGGCGACCACGCCAACCACCGGTTGGTACTGCTGCAGATCGACAATCGCTGCGTGAATATCGGCAATCGCCGCCAGCCCGAGATTGGCTTCCTGCAAGCGCACACCACCGGTTTCCAGCAGCAACACCGCGCGGGTCGGAATGCCTTTGCGGTTGTCTTCAGCCGCCAGTTCCAGCGCGCCGGCGATCTTCGCCCCGCCGACTTCGCCAAGGCTGCCGCCCTGAAATGCACCTTCAATCGCGGCAATGACTACCGGCAAGCCGTCGAGGCTACCCTTGGCGATCACTACACCGTCATCGGCCTGCGGCACCACGCCCTGACGTTCGAGCCACGGCGACATCACCCGTTGAAACGGGTCGAGCAATTCGCGAAAGCTGCCGGCATCGAGCAAGGCCTTCGCCCGTTGCCGCGCGCCGAGTTCGACGAAGCTGTGTTTGTTGAGCAACGCGGCGCTGTCAGTCATGGCCGATCTCCTCGAAACCCTGTTCCAGACGCAAGCGCACCACCCCCGGCGTCGCGCCGAAATCGTGGATATCGATGGCCATGGCTGGCGGCGTGGTGCCGTCGAACATCCGCGCAAACAGGTGCTGCCAACGCAACTGCGCGCCGTTGACCGAGGTCTGCACATTGATCGTCAGTTTGCCGGCCAGGCCCGGTTCGATCAGCACTTCCAGATCACCCGAGCCGACACAGCCGACCAGCGCGCGTCCGCGTGGCGGCTGCCCGGCGGGGAATTCAAACGATAGGGTTTCCATCAAAACGCTCCCTGAGAAATGCCGTCGCGCTCGATACGGTCGAGCAGCAGCGTAGCGGCGAGCAAGTCGGCGGCGCCACCGGGCGAGGCATTCAATGCGATGAGTTGTTGATCGAGTTCGTGCAGGCGACGGCGACCGCTGAGGCTGGCACTGCCACCGGCGTCGAGCACCGCTTGCGCGCCGGACTGCATGGCATGCAGGCCCTCTTCACCGGCGCGGTAGAGCACGCAGGTGTCAGCGAGGTCGGTCATGATCGCGAGCAAAGCGTCGAGCCGGGCGTTCTGTTCGCCGTGGCCGTTGGCGCGACTGCGTTTGAGTTGTGGCAGGCCGCGTTGCAGCACCGAGGGGAAGCCAAGTTGCGCTTCTTCACGAGCGCCGCGTGCGCCGTAACGCAGGGCGACTTGGGTGCCGTGGCTTAGGGGTTTGGGTGCGTGGCAATCGTCCAGCAAGGCCAGACGTGCGGCGCGTAGGGTCACGGCATTCGCGCTGGAGGATTGCGGTTCCAGCGCAGCGGCCGTCACCAACAATCCCAACGCCCAAATGGCGCCGCGATGCGTGTTCACGCCGTTAGTGGTCGTGAGCATCGCTTGCTCGCCTTCGCGACCGATGCGGCCAATCGCTTCGCGCAACGTTGAATCGACTTCGCCGAATGCAACCGCCGCTTCCGCCATTTCCTTGAATGCCGGCCACAACGACAGCGCCGAAGCGTGCATCAGGCCCAGGTGCAAATCGGTGTGCGCGCCATTGCCGCGACGGTCGACCAGCGCCGGTTTCGGCGACAGATCGGCTTCGTCGATCAGGGCGTCTACCGCCAGATCGGCCAATCGGTCCGCCAGAGAAAGCGGTTTCGCTTGCAAGTTAAATGCGTGCATTACCAGCTCCTGAATTTGGCGGGCGGGTTGTACAGGCCGCCGGACCACTCAACCAGATCGGCCACGCTTTTCGCCGCGAGCAATTCGCGGGTGGCGTCGGTGCGGCGGATGCCGAGGTCTTCGGGCAAGGCGATCAGGCCTTCGCGGCGCATGCGTTCGGTGTCTTTCGGGTTGTGGCGCAGGCCGATGGCGGTGACGCCGGCGACCGCGGCGATCATCGCCTGACGTTCTTCCAGCGAGCGCGCCTTGTACAGGTAGGCGATGCCTTCTTCGGTGAGCAGGTGGGTGACGTCGTCGCCGTAAATCATGATCGGCGCCAGCGGCATGCCGCTCTTCTTCGCCACTTCCACCGCATCGAGGGTTTCGACGAAGGTCGGTTTGCCGCCCTCCTGGAAGGTCTCGACCATTTGCACCACGAGTTTTTTGCCGCGTTCGAGCATCGGTTGCTGCGAGTCGTCATGACGCATATCGAGCCACGCCGGGGTGCCGTGACGCCGACCGCGCGGATCGTGGCCCATGTTCGGCGCACCGCCGAACCCGGCGAGGCGACCACGGGTTACGGTCGAGGAATGGCCATCGCCATCGACCTGCAACGTCGCGCCGATAAACAGATCCACCGCGTATTGCCCGGCGAGTTGGCAGAACATCCGGTTGGACCGCAGCGAACCGTCGCGACCGGTGAAGAACACGTCGGGGCGCGCGGCGATGTAGTTTTCCATGCCCAGCTCGGTGCCGAAGCAATGCACGCTTTCGACCCAACCGCTCTCGATTGCCGGGATCAATGTTGGGTGCGGGTTGAGCGTCCAGTTGCGGCAAATCTTGCCCTTCAAGCCAAGAGACTCGCCGTAGGTCGGCAGGATCAATTCGATGGCGGCGGTGTTGAAACCGATGCCGTGGTTGAGCGACTGCACGTTGTGTTTTTCGTAGATGCCACGGATCGCCATCATCGCCATCAACACGTGCACAGGCTTGATGTGGCGTGGGTCGCGGGTGAACAGCGGTTCGATGTAGAACGGTTTGTCCGCCACCACGACGAAATCGACCCATGACGCAGGAATATCTACGCGGGGCAGCTCGCTGACGTCGTCGACCAATTGGTTGACCTGGACGATGACGATGCCGTCGCTGAACGCCGCAGGTTCGATCAGTGCCGGGGTGTCTTCGGTGCTGGGGCCGGTGTAGATGTTGCCGGCGCGGTCGGCCATGAACCCGGCCGAGAGCACCACGTTGGGAATCAGATCCACTACCAACCGGGCGTAGAGTTCGATGTAGGTGTGGATCGCGCCGATTTCCAGCAAGCCGTCTTCGAGCAATTGGCTGATGCGCAGGCTTTGGGTGCCGGCGAAGGAGAAATCGAGCTTGCGGGCGATGCCGCGTTCAAACAGGTCGAGGTGCTCTGAGCGGCCGACGCTGGGCATGATCATGTGCAGGTCGTGGAGCTTTTCCGGGTCGGCCTTGGCCAGCGAGCGGGAGAGGAAATCCGCCTGCTTCTGGTTATTGCCCTCCAGCACCACGCGGTCGCCGGGATGAATCAGCGCTTCGAGCGCGGCGACGATCTTGTCGGTGGGCAACACCACACCGTCGGCCAGCCCGCGCACCTTGTCGAGGCGGCGCTGCTTCTCATCGCGCCGCCGCGTCCAGCGCGAGTCGGGGGAAATTGTTGTTGTCATGCTCACTCCACGGGGTTCGCTGTCGTGGAGCTAAGGTAGGCGTGTGGGGTGGGGGCATCAATCAAGCGCGGTGGTGAATCATTACGCTCAGGGTAACGATCAAGAGCGCCCTCACCCTAGCCCTCTACCGGAGGGAGAGGGGACTGACCGAGGTGTCTGGCGCCATACGTCGACCTGCCCCACCGAGTCGATTATGGATTCACAGCGGTACTTTCAGGTCGGCGTAACTTGTGAGCATCCCGCGGTCGGCCCCCTCTCCCTACGGGCGGTCCGACGTTTCGGGAGGGCTGGGGTGAGGGTCAGCTTTTAAGTCACTCCGTCGGCACCAACCGATCCAACAAACGGTTGACTGCCATCTCCGCCACCATCACCACCTGCGCAATACCTTGCACAGTCTTGCGGTGCGTACCCTCCACCATTGCCGCATGGTTGTTGAGCATCACCGTAGCCGAACCAAGGGTTTCGCTGGCGTCAGCCAGCAGGGATTCGGTGTCGGCATTGGGGTTGGCCATGTACAGCGTGTTGGGGGTGTAAGGCGTGGCCATCAGGTCGGCGTTGGTCGGGCCGAGGTAATGGTCGAGGGCGCGCTCGGCGGCTTCGTGGAATTTCTTCGAATCGGGGGATTCGTAGGGGGATGCCGGGTCAGTGAGCGGGGGGGTTAGGCGTAGGTTTAATCATCTTCAGGTTCCGAAATTAAGCTGGACCGCTTCTCTGCTAAAAGAAGGGGTGGCAGCTGAACGCAGGTTAGCAGACCGGGGAACCTAAGGAAGCCGGCGCGCCGAAGCGCCCTGCGCACAGCCGCCATCGAATGCAGGCGCTGAGCCTGACGATGATGTATGTGCACCCTTAGATTAACCACAGGCTGCTAAACCCGATCACTGGGAATCAGTGACGGAATCAAGTTACGCAGCATGCCCAAGGCGCACAAGCCGGCGGATTCTGGTGCATGCGTAGGCAGCGGCGCAAGGATTTGTAGGCTAGGGAGGCGTAACACCGGGTGTCTTTAAACAACTGAGCTAAAGGGTGTTTATTACTCACAGAGATTTAGGATTTGTCTGTCGGAATTCAGCGCTGCAACTGGCGCTTTCGCGAGCAGGCTCGCTCCCACAGGGGCTCTGTGTCGTCTGCAAAATCCGGGATCACTGGATTTCCATTGTGGGAGCGAGCCTGCTCGCGAAGAGGCCAGTCGCAGTACCGAAAAGGCTGGATCAGCCCGCGGATGATCGTTCCCACGCTCTGCGTGGGAATGCCTCAACGGACGCTCTGCGTTCGGCTTTTTGGGACGCGGAGCGTCCCGGGCTGCATTCCCACGCGGAGCGTGGGAACGATCAACACTGAAGACTCTGGATCAATGGACCAGCCCAGAATCCACCAACAACTTCTCCAACCCCAATAAATCCGGCACCTTCGCCACCTGCTCCCCGACCTGCACCGCCGCCTGCTCCAGCGCACACAACGGCACATCGACATAACTCAACTGGCTATCAAGCTTGTACGACCGCGGAATCCCCTGCACCAGCAGCGCGATGAACTTCAACTCCGGCAACCCGCCCAGCGCATTCAAAATCACGATCCGCGCGCGCTCGCCAATGACGATTTTCTGCCCGCATGCCGATTCAAAACTCAGCAACGGAATCTGCCGCTCACGCCACGTAACCTTGCCGAGATACCACGGCGGCGTATCCAGATCGAAGGCGCTGGCCTGGTAATCAATCAACTCAGCGACAGCGACGTTAGGCAGGATCAAATTGCGATCCGCCAACGGCAGCAGCAACCCGGTCAGCTGACTGCTGCGCTGATTATGCCGGCGCTCATGCATGTTTCTTGCTCCAGTGGGCAATGCTTTCAAGCAGCACCGACTCTTGATACGGCTTGCCGAGGTAGTCGTTGACGCCAATCGCCATCGCGCGGTCGCGGTGTTTCTGGCCGGTGCGTGAGGTGATCATGATGATCGGCAGGTGTTGCAGACGTTCGTCGTTGCGCACCTGGGTGGCGACTTCGAAGCCGTCCATGCGCGGCATTTCGATGTCGAGCAGCATCAGATCGGGCATGTGTTCTTCGAGCAGCAGCATCGCATCGACACCGTCCTTGGCGGTCAGCACGTTCATGCCGTGGCGTTCGAGCAAACGGCTGGTGACCTTGCGCACGGTGACCGAGTCGTCGACCACCATCACCAGCAGCGGTTTTTGCGGTTCGCTGTCGATTTCCGGCACCGTCGGTGTCTGCGCAACCCGCGCCTGCATCGCGCGGATCGGCGCGAGCAAATCGAGAATCAGCACCACCCGGCCATCGCCGAGAATCGTCGCGCCGGACACGCCCTGCACTGCCGCGAATTGCGCGCCGAGGCTTTTGACCACGATCTCGCGGGTGCCGGCCATGGTGTCGACCAGCACCGCAATGTGCCGGTCGTTGTAATGCACCAGCAACACCGGCAATGGCAGGTTCTGGCCGAGCAGTTTCGGTCGTGGCGCGGTTTTCAGCAGTTCACCGAGATAGCACAGTTCATAGATCTGGCCGCCGTACTGATAGCGTGGCGGATCAACCCGCAAGTGAGCTTCCAGATCATTCGGCAACACGCGAACAATGCCTTCGATGGTGTTCAGCGGAATCGCGTATTGATCCTCACCACACTGCACCATCAACGCGCGGTTGACCGACACGGTGAACGGCAGCCGAATGCGAAAATGCACGCCCTGCCCCGGCACCGAGTCGATGCTCATGCTGCCGCCCAGTTGCCGCACCTCTTCGTGCACCACGTCCATGCCGACGCCACGTCCGGAAATCTGGGTGATTTTTTCCGCTGTGGAAAACCCCGGCTGAAGGATGAACTGCAACACGTCGCGGTCGCTGATCTCGGCCTCCGGCGCGAGCATGCCGCGCTTGATCGCCTTGCGCCGCACGGCTTCCAGCGGCACCCCGGCGCCGTCATCGCGAATATCGAAAACAATGTCGCCGCCCTCGCGGGACAGGTCGAGGCTGATCTGCCCTTGCGCCGGTTTACCCGCTGCCAGCCGCACTTCGGCGGACTCCAGACCGTGGTCGACGGCGTTGCGCAGCATGTGTTCCAGCGGCGCGGCCATGCGTTCGAGCACGTTACGATCCATCTCGCCTTCGGCATTGCCGACGACAAACGCGACGTCTTTGTTCAGCTCTTCGGCGACCTGGCGGACGATGCGTTTCAAGCGCGGCAACATGCGCTCGAACGGCACCATGCGCGTGCGCATCAGGCCTTCCTGCAATTCGGTGTTGATGCGGCCCTGTTGCTGCAACAGGTTCTCGGCGTCGTGATTGCGGCGGTCGAGGGTTTCCTTGAGGTCGAGCAGATCGGAGGCCGATTCGAACAGCGCCCGCGACAGTTGCTGCAACTGTGAATGGCGATCCATTTCCAGCGGATCGAATTCTTCGTAACCGAGGCGTTCGGCGTCGACTTGCTGACGGCTGAGAATCCGCCCCTGGGTTTCGGTGTCGAGGCGGCGCAACTGATCGCGCATGCGTTCGATGGTGGTTTCCATCTCGTTCAGGGCGATCTGTGCGTCGTTGACCTGCTGTTCGATACGGCCACGGAAGATCGAGGTTTCGCCGGCCAGATTGACCAGTTCATCAAGCAGTTCGGCGGAGACTTTGACCATGTCCGCGCCAGCCTCGGCAGGCGGCGGTGCGGGTTCGGTCTTGGCGGGCAGCGGCAACGCTGGAGGTGTTTCGACCGTTACCGGATGACTGAAATTCTGGATCGCATTGATCAACCGATCCGCCGGCGGACACGGTTGCCCGGCGCGCACGCCATCGAGCATTTGCGCCAAGCGGTCATGCCCGCGCTGCACCAGTGCAAACAGTTCCGCCGACGGCTGCAAAGCGCCGCTGGAAAGACTTTCGTAAAGGTATTCGAGCTCATGGGCGAGGTCGCCGATCGGACCGATCTCGACCATCCGCGCGCCACCCTTGAGGGTGTGCAGATCGCGCAGCAGGGTTTCCACTTCCTGACGATTGCCAGGCTCGGCCTGCCAGCGCAGCAGTGCGGCGCCGGAGTTTTCGATGATGTCGAAACCTTCTTCGAGGAAGATTTCCAGCAGCTCCGGGTCGTGACCGGCGCTGTCGTGATCGGTTATTGCTGGCGAAGCTTCGGCAACGTTCTGGCCTTGGCGGACCTGACGGATGACTTCGATCAGATCCTGCGCCGGGGTCAGCCGCTGATGATTTTGCAGTTGATCAAGCAACAGCGCCAAGCGGTCATGGCTCTTGAGCAGCAAGCGCCCCAGGCTTTCGCTGTAGTGATAGCGACGATCAACCAGACCTTCGTAAAGGCTTTCCAGCTCCTGGGCCAGATCGCCGATGGCCTCGACTTCGGCCATCCGCGCGCCGCCCTTGAGGGTGTGCAGATCCCGTTGCAACGAGGACAGCGGCGCTGTGTTGTCCGGATCGCTGAGCCAGCGCTGCAGGGCTTGGCCTGAGCTGTCGAGAATGTCCACGGCCTCTTCAAGGAAGATCTCGACAATCTCGTCATCGGGTTCTGATGCGGCTGCCTTCTGCTGTAGCTCAGCGGTGGCGCTGCCCAGTTCGCGGATGCTCAAAGTACGGCTGCCATCGCTGCGAATCAGGCCCATCGACGACGGATCAAGACTCTCATCGAGCAGATCATGCAGGGCACGAATCCGCGCCGGTTGTGGCGTGACTTCCTGCCCGGCGGCCAGTTCGTCGAGCATGTTGATCAGCGCTTCATGGGCGTTTTGCGCTTCGTGAAAGAACCGCTCGCTGACCGCCAGACTGCTTTCTTCGACCGCGCCATACAGGTCGAGCAAGGCTTCACACAGCACGTCGACCGGCAGCAGATCGGCCATGTGCGCGCCTTC
>NZ_CDROCK010000072.1:0-23901 GCF_977020205.1 Pseudomonas sp. AIG
ATTTTGATTTCTTGCGGCCAAAGGTCAAGCAAAGAGTCTTAACTGATCGGCATTACCCCGAAAGGGCTCCCTTTTTTTATTCGACGTTGATGGTGATTTTCTTCGAGACGATTGGCGGGTCGAATGCCATGTGGCCGCTGTCGCCAAGTTCCAGCTGCAAGGTGTGTTTGCCCGGGGCGAGCTTGATGTCAGCCTGGGTCTGCGCCTTGCCGAAGTGCATATGGTTGGCATCGGTAGGGACGACCGAACCGGCAGGCACAATTTCCTTGGCGTCGATCAGCAGGTGATGGTGACCGGTGTTTTTGGTGACATCACCGGCCGGTGCCAGTGCGACGTCCTTGGTTCCGAACTTGACGGTGAAGGTCTGCGAAACCGTGGCCCCGTCCTCGGGAGAAACGATGAACACTTCAGCGCCTTTTGGCGCCGGTGTGGCGGCACTGGCCAGCACCGAAACGCCCATCAGCACACCCGCCAATGCTGCACGTGACATAAAGCTTTTCATTTTCTTCTCCAGTTTTTCCGTAAAATCCGCACGGTCATGACAACTTCATGACCATTCGTTGTCGAAGGCACTCGACAACCATAGCAAAGCGAGCCTGAATCAGAGGGTCGCGATAATGATTTCAAAGGAGTGACCATGCGTTTTCTGCCTGGCCTGATCTGCCTGCTACCCCTTTTGAGCCCTTTGGCTCACGCCGAACTGATTGATGACGTCAACGACCGTGGCGAGCTGCGCATAGCCCTTGAGGCTAATACACCGCCGTTCAATTTCAAGGAAGGCGACACACTCACGGGTTTCGAGGTCGAGCTTGGGCAACTGCTGGCCAGCGAGCTGGATGTGCGCGCCGACTTCATCGTCACCGACGAGGCCGATCTGCTCCAGGGCGTTGAAAGCGGCAAGTACGACGTTGCGCTCAACCACATAGCACTGACACCCGAACTCAAGGATCGTTTCGACTTCAGCGAGCCTTACGGCAAGGTCGATTCGCAGTTGCTGGCAAAGAAGGATGAGCAGCCCCGGCCGATGGTGCTGGTGCAGGCATTGACTGAAGAGAAGCCGAAAGCAGCGGCGCCGGTGGATCTGGCGATTCCGTTTCAGAAGGGCAATCCGGCGTTTCAGGCCAGTCTGGCGAGCGCGATGCAGCGGATCAGGGCGGATGGGCGTTTGGCGGCGCTGACTGAGAAGTGGTTGAAGCCTTAAAAGCCCCCTCACCCTAACCCTCTCCCAGAGGGAGAGGGGACTGAATGGGGAATGCTTCAGAGATACGCCGACCTGAACCTACTTTGCCGAATCCATAATCGACAAGGTCTTTCAGGTCGATGGACAGCGCCGGACAACTCGGTCGGCCCCCTCTCCCTCCGGGAGAGGGCTGGGGTGAGGGCAACGATTCAGGATCAGTCCAAAGCAGCCAGGGCCAGCGCGGCCTGCGGCAGTTCAAGCTCACTGAACACCTGCACACCATGGCGCTTGAGCAACGCGGCTGTCACCCCTTCGCCACTCACCTTCACGCCACTGAACGTCCCGTCATACGTCAACAGATTCCCGCAAGAAGGACTGTTGGCCTTGAGCACCGCCACACGAATGCCGTGCTTCTGCACCAGCGCCAGCGCCTGCCGCGCACCATCGAGAAACTGCGCACTGACATCCTCGCCATCTGTGGTGATCACCGCCGCGACACCATCAAGCACTTCACCACCCTGCCCTCCGGGAATCTCCGCCGCCGCCCGTGGCGTCGGCAATCCCCCCGCCACCTCCGGACACAACGGCACCACCCGCCCCTCGGCAATCCACTGCTCCAGCACATCAAACGGCCCGCTCGCGCCACCGTCATAACGCACGCGATGCCCCAACAGGCAGCGGCTGACCAGAATCTTTTCCATCTCAGAACGGCTCGTTGCCACGGCGGCGGAACCAGCCGGTCAGCGACAGGCGCTCGCGGTTCGCCGGCAGCACTTCGTGGGGCACTTCGCCGGAAAGAAACACCACCAGACACCCACCGGTAGGCTGCACGTCGTGCACGCGATCATCGTTCAGGTACATACGCAACTGACCACCGTCCTCCGGCAGCCAGGCGTCATTGAGGTAGACCACCACCGACACCATGCGCTTGTCATCGTCGCGAAAGCGGTCGACATGTCGGCGATAAAACGCACCCGGCGGATACAGCGCGAAATGGCATTCAAAGTCTTCAAGGCCGAGGAACAAGCCACGGTTGAGCGCCTCGCGCAGGCTCTCCATCAGGTTCAGATAGCGGTCGCTGGCCTCAGCCTGGCCCGGATCGATCCACTGAATGTGGTCGCCACGAATCCCCTCGCGGATCTCCGAAAACGGCCCACGCCCCACCGCCGCCGGCGCCAGTTCACCCTCGGCCTCACGTTTGCGGCACTCGGCCGCCAGCTCGCGGGTCAAACCGACGGGCAGGAATATGTTCTGCTGCGACCAGCCGTGTTCGGCCAGGTCATCGACAATGCGTAACAGCAGCGGGTGTTCAGAGGATATTTGCATGGCGCGCATAGTATGTCGGCGGCAAGAAATCCGACAGAGCCACGCGGCGGCTTGATACGAATTCTCGACAAGTACCGGCACCGCACGGAGAATAGTCCGCTGCTGACAGGAGTCCCTATGCGCCGTTTGCTTTTTTCACTGTTGATGTTCTGCGTTTTGCCCGCTTGGGCGGACGGCCACGATCAGTTGTACAAGGTCGCCGGCTGGCCAGATCAACGTGCGCACTTCAATGATGCCCTGAGTGCCGCGCAGCAGCGCTATCAGAACAGCCTGCCGCCCGCCGTGTTTCAGGCCTTGGTGACCAACAGCAACCAGCGCTTCGCCCCGCAAGCCGTCGACCAACGCGCCGAAGCGCAACTGCGGCAGAAGCTCGCCGATCCGAAACCGGCCCTGACTTTCTTTCAATCGCCGTTGGGCAAGAAAATCGTCGCGGCTGAGTTGCTCGCGACGCGTCGCGATCAGTTGGCGAAAAATGCCAAGGGTTTGCCGAAGATGCAGGCCAGCGACAGTCGACTGCTGATCATCGGTCACCTCGCTCAGGCCCTGCCGGCGCGTGAAGCCGGCGCCGAAGTGAGCCTGGCGATTGCTGGCGTGGCGGCGGACAGTCTGAGCTCAATGATCCCGGGGCTGCTCGGCGGCGGTCAGGCACAAGGCATGCTCAATGGTCAGCGCCAGCGCTTGATGGATCAGATTGGCGCGGACATGAACAACACGCTGCTCTATGTCTATCGCGATCTGTCGGATGAAGAGCTGGAAGAGTTTGCGACGTTTGCCGAGTCGACTGAAGGCAAGGCCTACTATCAGGCGGCGCTGGCGGCGATTCGCGCAGGGTTGGCGGTCGGGCAGTGATCCTTGTTGCCTGACAAACCGCCTTCGCGAGCAAGCTCGCTCCCACATTTGGATCTTCAGCGAACACAAAATTGTGAACATCCCCAAGCCCCTGTGGGAGCGAGCTTGCTCGCGAAGAGGCCCTCACAGGCGCTAAAGATTTCGGCCTCTGATCCGC
Source organism: Pseudomonas sp. AIG (assembly GCF_977020205.1). Taxonomy (NCBI): domain Bacteria; kingdom Pseudomonadati; phylum Pseudomonadota; class Gammaproteobacteria; order Pseudomonadales; family Pseudomonadaceae; genus Pseudomonas; species Pseudomonas sp. AIG. The sequence goes on from NZ_CDROCK010000072.1 coordinate 3,513, forward strand.
TTGCTCAAAAACTCGAAATACTCCTCACGCATCTCCACCGTCTCATTCGCCAGATGATGCCGCGCCTCGGCCAGCAGCAAAATCTGCGGCCGGTCAAATTTCCACTTCATCACCTGCAAATTGTGCTGCCAGTCCACCGTCATGTCCGCCTGCCCCTGAATGATCAGCGGCCGTCGCGGACTTTTTTTCGCGTGCTCGACGCGGATGATCCAGCGTGACAGCGCGCCCACCCACTGGGTCGGCAAGCGTCGCGGCTGCAACGGATCAGCCTGCAGAAACGGCAGGAAATCCGGATCGTTGGAATTCTCGCTGAAGCGTCGCGCGACACCCCGGACGAAAGGCCTGAGCAGGTAATAGCTCAGTTGCGACCAGCCCCACGCTCGCGGCCGCACCAGCGGCGCCATCAGAATCACCTGGCCCTGCGCCGGGCTGTTTTCGCCATGGTTGAGCAGGTGATCGACCACAATCGCCCCGCCGGTGCTCTGCCCGCACAAATGCCACGGTTGCGGCAACGCGATGGACTGCGCCTCGGCGAACAAGCCTTGCAAGACATCCTGATACTCGGAGAAATCGCGGATACTCGCGCGCGGCCCACTCGACAGACCATGACCCGGCAAGTCGCAGGCGATCACCGCGAAATCCTGATCCAGCGCCCACTCGATCACATGCCGATACAGCCCGACGTGATCGTAGTAACCGTGCAGCAGAAACAGCGTCGCCTTGACCTTCTCCGGCCACCAGCAATGGCTGACCACTTCATAACCATCGACCTCGAAACGGCCCATGCCACGCCAGACATCGCGATGGGGAAAATCGGTTTGATAAAACTGCTGGTACGCCTTGGCCTCGTCCGACAACGGCTGCCACTCGGCCAAAGGCTTGAGGCTGGCGCGGATTTGATCGGGATCGAAAGTGGCAGACATAAGGCAATTCCAAAGCGGTAAACAGACTTTATCGGCCTGCGATATTCATCTGTCGTGGCAGACATGGCAAGCTAGCCCGCCTCTGAGGAACCAAATCCATGCGTTCGCCCTACCGCACCGCACTGTTTGCCAGCCTGCTCGCGCTGATCTGCGCCGGGGTGCTGTGGGCGGCGTACGACTGGTTTCAGGGGCGTTACCTGCGCGCATTCAGCGAGCACACGGCGGTGTTTTCCGGTGATCCGTTGCGTCTGCCGGACAATCTCGCCGGTCCCGGCAAGATCCGCCTGGTGCATTTCTGGGACCCGGCCTGCCCGTGCAATGTCGGCAATCAACAGCATCTGACCGAGATGGTCGAGCAGTTCGGCGCCAGAGGCGTTGAGTTCTTCGCCGTGCAAAAAACCGGCAGCCACGGCCAGTTACCCGCGACCCTCAGCAGCCTGAAAACCATCACGATATTGCCCGGTTCCGAACAGGTGCCCGCCAGCCCGGCCGTGGCGATCTGGGACCGCAGCGGCAAACTGGCGTACTTCGGCCCATACAGCGAAGGCCTGACCTGCAACTCCAGCAACAGCTTTATCGAACCCATTTTGAATGCCCTGACGGAAGATCGCCCGGTCAACGCCACGCACACTCTGGCGGTCGGCTGTTACTGCCCGTGGCCGGTTGAGGCGCAGTAAGGCATTCCGGACTTTTCAAGGACAGCGCTGCACGGCACAGAAGGTCTGTGCTAATTGTTTGCAGCCCGACGGGCGGCAATCCCGCCTGCACAAGGAGTCACCATGAAGCGCGTGTTCACCGTACTTGGCTTGCTCATCGTTGTCCTGCTCGCCGGCGTCGGCGGGTATGTCTACAGCAAACAACCGACGCGCCAGGGCCAGGTCGAACTGCGCAACCTGCAAGGTTCGGTGACCGTGCGCTACGACGAACGCGGCGTGCCGCACATCCGCGCCGAAAACGAAACCGACCTCTATCGCGCCCTCGGTTATGTGCATGCCCAGGATCGCCTGTTCCAGATGGAAGCCATGCGCCGCCTCGCCCGGGGCGAGCTGGCCGAAGTGCTCGGGCCGAAACTGCTCGACACCGACAAACTGTTCCGCAGCCTGCGCATTCGTGAGCGCGCGACCAGTTACGTCGCCAGTCTCGATAAACAGTCGCCGGCGTGGAAGGGCCTGCAAGCCTATCTGGATGGCATTAACCAATATCAGGACACCCACGCTGCGCCGATCGAGTTTGACGTGCTGGGCATCCCCAAACGCCCGTTCACAGCCGAAGACAGCATCAGCGTCGCCGGTTACATGGCCTACAGCTTCGCCGCCGCGTTTAGGACCGAGCCGCTGCTGACCTACGTGCGCGATCAACTGGGTGCCGATTACCTCAACGTCTTCGACCTCGACTGGCAGCCCAAGGGTGTCCTCGCCAAGGATCACGGCAAATCGACTCCAACCCTCGCCGCGGGCGACTGGAAAGACTTGAATGCCCTCGCCCGCCTCAGCGAACAAGCGCTGATCGACAACGGTCTGCCGCAGTTCGAAGGCAGCAACGCCTGGGTGATTGCCGGCAGTCGCAGTCAGAGCGGCAAACCGCTGCTCGCCGGTGATCCGCACATTCGTTTCTCGGTGCCGTCGGTGTGGTACGAGGCGCAACTGTCGGCGCCGGGTTTTGAGTTGTACGGCCATCATCAGGCGCTGGTGCCGTTTGCGTTTCTGGGGCACAACCTCGACTTCGGCTGGAGCCTGACCATGTTCCAGAACGACGATCTGGACCTGATCGCCGAGAAGGTCAACCCGGATAACCCGAATCAGGTCTGGTACCGCGGCCAGTGGACCGACATGGTCGTCAGCGAGCAACAGATCAATGTGAAGGGCCAGACGCCAGTGACCCTCACCCTGCGCCAATCGCCCCATGGGCCGATCGTCAACGATGCCCTCGGCACCGCCGCCGGCAAGACTCCGATCGCGATGTGGTGGGCCTTCCTCGAAACACCGAACCCGATCCTCGAAGGTTTCTACCAGCTCAACCGCGCCGACACGTTGGCCAAGGCCCGCGCTGCCGCCGCGAAAGTGCAGGCGCCGGGGCTGAATCTGGTTTACGCCAACGCCAAGGGCGACATCGCCTGGTGGGCCTCGGCGTTGCTGCCCAAACGCCCGGCCGGGGTCAGACCGGAATTCATTCTCGACGGCAGCAGCAATCAGGCCGACAAGGACGGTTTCTACCCGTTCAGCGCCAACCCGCAGGAAGAGAACCCGGCACGCGGCTACATCGTCTCGGCCAACTTCCAGCCGCTGTCGCCGACCGGCATGGAGATTCCCGGTTACTACAACCTCGCCGACCGTGGGCAGCAGCTCAATCGCCAGCTCAGCGACAAGAACGTGAAGTGGTCCAACGAAGCCAATCAGAAGCTGCAACTCGGCACGGCAACCGGTTATGGCCCGCGTTTGCTCGCACCGTTGCTGCCGGTGTTGCGTGAGGTAGTGAGCGATCCGGCACAACTGAAACTGGTCGAGCAACTGGCGCAGTGGCCGGGCGACTATCCGCTGGATTCGGTCAGTGCGACGGTGTTCAACCAGTTCCTCTACGACCTGGCAGATGCGGCGATGCGTGATGAGTTGGGCAATGATTTCTTCGACACGCTGCTGTCGACGCGAGTGATCGATGCGGCGCTGCCGAAACTCGCGGCGAATGCTGACTCGCCGTGGTGGGATAACCGCAGCACGCCGAACAAGGAGACCCGTGCCGACGTCGTGCGCGCGGCGTGGCAGGCGAGCATGCAGCACTTGAAGCTGACCCTCGGCGATAACTCCGCCGAGTGGAAATGGGGCACGGCACACACGCTGACTCACGGCCATCCGTTGGGGCAGCAGAAGCCGCTGGATCGGATTTTCAATGTCGGGCCGTTTGCGGCGCCGGGCAGTCATGAAGTGCCGAACAACCTTTCAGCGAAGATCGGGTCGGCGCCATGGCCGGTGACTTATGGGCCGTCGACGCGGCGACTGGTGGATTTTGCCGATCCGGCGCATGGCTTGACGATTAACCCGGTCGGGCAGAGTGGTGTGCCTTTTGATAGCCACTATGACGATCAGGCTGAAGCGTATGTCGACGGGATGTATGTGCAGGCGCATTTCAGTGAGGAAGAGGTGACGGCGAATACGCGCAGTACGTTGAAGCTGTTGCCGATGCGGGCACCTTAAAAGCCCCTCCCTAGCCCTCTCCCGGGGGGAGAGGGGACTGACCGAGGTGTCTTTCGCTATGCACCGACCTGAGAGATCGAGTCGATTATGGATTCGGCACAGCAATTTCACGTCGGCGTATCTCCTCAATATCCCCGAATCGGCCCCCTCTCCCTCCGGGAGAGGGCTGGGGTGAGGGTCACAGCTTCAATGCAAAATTCAGCCGAAACTGCTGCGGCGTCACCCCCAACCGCCGGTTGAACACCCCGCGCATATGCTGCGCATCGCGAAACCCGCACTGATACGCCACGGTCTTCAACGGCGCAGCAGTACTTTCCAGCATCACCCGCGCCGCATCTACACGTGCCCGTTCGACGAACTCCGCCGGGGTGATTTTCGCTTCCCGAGCAAACACCCGCGAGAAATTACGCGCACTCATGTTCGCCGCAGTGGCCAGATCGGCAATCGTCAGATCGCCAGTCAGATTGGCCAGCACATACAACTGCACCATCGCCACCGCCGACGTCGGTTCCGCATGCGGCGTCAGGAACGGGCTGAACTGCGACTGCCCACCGGAGCGCTGAGTGAACACCACCAACCGCTTGGCCACGCTCAACGCCACTTCAGCGCCATGATCCCGCGCCAGCAGGTACAACGACAGATCGATCCCCGCCGTGACCCCCGCCGAGGTGTAGAGCGTACCGTCCTCGACATACAAGCGGTCCGCTTCAACCTGCGTTGTCGGACACAACTGCGCCAACGCCTCGGCATCGTTCCAGTGCGTAGTCACGGTGCGCCCCTCCAGCAATCCGGCGCGTGCCAGCATGAACGCGCCGTTGCAGATCGAACCAAAGCGCTGCGCCCGTGCACAGGCCTCGCGTAGCCAACCGTCGAACGTCGCGCCGAAATCCATGAAAGGCAATTGCGGCCCGCCGGCGACCAGCAGCAGATCGTAGGCGTAGAGCGCCTCGCTGAAATGCCGATGGGCATTCAGGTTCAAACCGTTGGAACAGGCCATCGGGCCGTGTTCGACACCAATCACTTCGAGCCGATAGTGATCCTCGGGCGCCAGGAAGCGATTGGCCTCGGCGAACACATCCATGGGGCCGCTGACGTCCAGCGACTGCACGCCGGCGAACACGACGATGGCGATGGTTTTGTTCATGGCTGTGGATTCCCTTTCAAGAGCAAAAGATCGCAGCCTTCGGCAGCTCCAGGGGAATGCGGGCTTCTGTAGGAGCTGCCGCAGGCTCGGGCCGCGATCGGACGATCTTTTAGCTTGGCACGATTTGCAGGTCGATTGGCAAGGATCGCAGCCATGCATCGATTGTTCGCTTCCAGCGCCGGGAACAGACTTTCCCCATCAGCGCCACGACGGCGTTTCAGTGAGGGAACCTCCCATGAGCACGACCATTGCCGGCATCAAAATCCCCGACAGCGCCCTCGCCCGGGCCACCACCGAGTACATCCGCGACATCGAATCCGACCTGCTCTATCACCACTCGCGCCGGGTCTTTCTGTTCGGCGCGTTGAGCGGCGAGCGCCAGCAACTGACCTACAACCCGGAGCTGTTGTACGTCGGTGCGATGTTTCACGACCTCGGCCTGGTCGAAGGTCACCGCAGCGATGACGAGCGTTTCGAAGTAGACGGAGCCAACGCAGCAGCAGCGTTTCTCAAGCCGTACGGCTTGAGCGATGACGATATCGAACAGGTCTGGCTGTCGATTGCCTTGCACACGACGCCCGGCGTGCCGAAGCATCTGCGCCCGACGGTGGCGCTGGTAACGGCTGGTGTGGAAATGGATGTGCTGGGGATGGATTACGCGGCGTTCAGCACTGTGCAACGCGAAGCGGTGGTGCATGCACACCCGCGTGGGGACGGTTTCAAGGAGTGCATCATCTGCGCGTTTGCCGATGGTTTGCGCCATCGTCCGCAGACCACGTTCGGCAATGTGAAGACCGATGTGCTGAAGGATCAGGAGCCGGGGTTCAAGCCGATGAACTTTGTCGAGGTCATCCGCCAATCGCCCTGGACTTGAATACCACCAAAAAACCTGTGGGAGCGAGCTTGCTCGCGAATGCGGTGGGTCAGCCAACATTTCAGTCGACTGACACGCCCTCTTCGCGAGCAAGCTCGCTCCCACAGGGATTGGGGTTGATCACAGATTTTTGATCAACCCCATTGGCTTACGCCGCTTCCGGCGCCGGCGCGCGGCGTACGTCCGGCTGCTTCCACGAATCGGCTGCGCTTTCTTCGATGGCTTGCTGGATGGCTTTCTTGCGCGCTTCTTCGGCACGGCGGCTGAAGAACCAGACCATGAAGGTCACGATCGATACCGCCAGCAGAATCAGACTGGCCACGGCGTTGATCTCAGGCTTCACACCCAGACGCACCGCCGAGAACACTTCCATCGGCAGGGTCGTCGAACCCGGCCCGGAGACGAAGCTCGCCAACACCAGGTCATCCAGCGACAGCGCGAACGACATCATGCCACCCGCCGCCAGCGATGGCGCGATCATCGGAATGGTGATCAGGAAGAACACCTTCCACGGCCGTGCACCGAGGTCCATCGCCGCCTCTTCAATCGACAGGTCGAGCTCACGCAAACGCGCCGACACCACCACCGCCACATACGCCGCACAGAACGTGGTGTGGGCGATCCAGATGGTGACAATGCCACGTTCCTGCGGCCATCCGATCATCTGCGCCATGGCCACGAACAGCAGCAACAGCGACAGACCGGTGATCACTTCCGGCATCACCAACGGCGCGGTCACCAGGCCGCCGAACAACGTGCGGCCCTTGAAACGGGTGATACGGGTCAGCACAAACGCGGCCAGCGTACCCAGCGCCACCGCGGCAACCGCGGTGTAGCAGGCGATTTCCAGCGAGCGCAGCACCGAGCCCATCAACTGGGTGTTGTCGAGCAGGCCGACGTACCACTTGATCGACCAGCCGCCCCACACTGTTACCAGTTTCGAGGCGTTGAACGAGTAGATCACCAGGATCAGCATCGGCAGGTAGATAAACAGCAAACCCAGAACCAGCATCAGGCTGGAGAAACGGAAGCGCTTCATTCTTTACCCTCCATTTCCTTGGCCTGACTGCGGTTGAACAGAATGATCGGCACAATCAGGATCGCCAGCATCACCACCGCCAGCGCGGACGCCACCGGCCAGTCACGGTTGTTGAAGAACTCTTGCCAGAGCACTTTACCGATCATCAGGGTTTCCGGACCGCCGAGCAGTTCCGGGATCACGAACTCGCCGACCACCGGGATGAACACCAGCATGCAGCCGGCAATGATCCCGTTCTTGGACAGTGGAATGGTGATTTTCCAGAAGCTGTTGAAAGTGCTCGAACCGAGGTCGGAGGCCGCTTCCAGCAGACTGTGATCGTGCTTCACCAGGTTGGCATACAGCGGCAGGATCATGAACGGCAGGTACGAATAAACGACACCGATGTACACCGCCAGGTTGGTGTTGAGGATCTGCAAAGGCTCATCAATGAAGCCCATGCTCATCAGGAATCCGTTGAGCAGACCGTTGTTGCTGAGGATGCCCATCCACGCGTAAACGCGGATCAGGATCGCCGTCCAGGTCGGCATCATGATCAGCAGCACCAGCACCGTTTGCAGTTCTTTACGCGCTGTGGCGATGGCGTAGGCCATCGGGTAACCGATCACCAGACAGAGGACAGTGCTGATCAGCGCCATCTTCAGCGAGCCGAGGTAAGCGGCGATGTACAACTCGTCGCCCGCCAGCATCGCGTAGTTGCCCAGGTTCAGCAGCAGTTGCAGCTTCTGCTCGGCGTACGTGTAGATCTCGGTGTACGGCGGGATGGCCACGTCGGCTTCGGCGAAGCTGATCTTCAGGACGATGAAGAACGGCAGCATAAAGAACAGAAACAGCCAGATGAACGGGACCCCGATGACCAACTGCCGGCCATTGGGGATTATTCGGTTGATGCGGCGTTTGAATTTGCGCATGTTCATGAGCGAAGTACCACGCCACTGTCGTCTTCCCAGTACACGTAAACCTGATCACCCCAGGTCGGACGTGCGCCACGGCGTTCGGCGTTGGCCACGAACGACTGCACCAGTTTGCCGCTCGGCAACTCGACGTAGAACACCGAGTGCCCACCCAGATAGGCGATGTCGTGCACCTTGCCGCTCGACCAGTTGTACTCGCAGGTCGGTTGATCGGCGGTGACCAGCAGCTTCTCCGGACGAATCGCGTAAGTCACCGATTTGTCCTGCACCGAGGTGCTGATGCCGTGGCCGACGTAGATCTGCCGGTCGAGGTCCTTGCAGGTGATGGTCGCGTGGCCTTCGGCGTCGTCGATCACTTCGCCTTCGAAGATGTTGACGTTGCCGATGAATTCGCAGACCAGACGGCTGGTCGGGGTTTCGTAGATGTCGATCGGGCTGCCGATCTGGGCGATCCAGCCCAGGTGCATGATCGCGATACGCTCGGCCATGGTCATGGCCTCTTCCTGGTCGTGGGTCACCATCACGCAGGTCACACCCACGCGCTCGATGATTTCCACCAGTTCCAGCTGCATCTGCGAACGCAGTTTCTTGTCCAGTGCGCCCATCGGCTCATCGAGCAGCAGCAGTTTCGGCCGCTTGGCCAGCGAGCGTGCCAGTGCCACACGCTGACGCTGACCGCCGGACAGTTGATGCGGCTTGCGTTTGGCGTACTGGCTCATCTGCACCAGCTTGAGCATCTCGGCCACGCGGGCATCGACTTCAGCCGCCGGGATCTTGTCCTGCTTGAGGCCGAAGGCAATGTTCTGCGCCACGGTCATGTGCGGGAACAAGGCGTACGACTGGAACATCATGTTGATCGGACGTTCATACGGCGGCATGTCGGTGATGTCGACGCCGTCGAGGAAAATGCGCCCCTCCGTGGGCCGTTCGAACCCTGCCAACATCCGCAGCAGGGTGGATTTGCCCGATCCCGAACCGCCGAGCAGAGCGAAGATCTCGCCCTTTTTGATTTCCAGGGACACATCGTCCACGGCAATCGTCTCGTCGAACTTCTTCGTGACCCGGTCGATTTTGACCAACACCTGTTTCGGTGTCTGGTCGCCCTCGAGGGCTTTCTTATAGGCGCCGGAGGCAACTGCCATTTACGAAACTCCCAGAAAAAAACAATGCAGTTCGCCCCGCAAGGCGAACCCAGGATAGTGTGTGCCTTACATCCCCGACTTGACCTTGGTCCAGCTGCGGGTCATCAGGCGCTGAATGTTCGGTGGCAACTCGGTCGATACGTAGGCCTTGTCGATAACAGCCTGCGGCGGGTACACCGACGCATCGGTGCGGATGGATTGTTCCATCAACTTGTCCGAACCCGGGTTGGGGTTGGCATAACCGACGTAATCACTGACCTGAGCGATCACCTCAGGTTTCAGCAGATAGTTGATGAAGGCATGAGCCTCCTTCACGTTCGACGAATCCTTGGGGATTGCCAACATGTCGAACCACAACGCGCCGCCCTCTTTCGGTACCGAGTAGGCGATGTTCACGCCTTTCTTGGCTTCTTCGGCGCGGTGCTTGGCCTGGAAGATATCGCCGGAGAAACCGATGGCTACGCAGATGTCGCCGTTGGCCAGATCACCGATGTATTTCGAGGAATGGAAGTAGGTCACATAAGGACGCACCGCGAGCAATTTGTCGGTGGCTTTTTCGTAGTCCTTCGGATTGGTGCTGTTGGCATTTAGGCCCAGATAGTTGAGCACGGTCGGCATCATTTCATCCGCCGAATCGAGGAATGCCACGCCGCAGCTTTGCAGCTTCTTGATGTTCTCTGGCTCGAACAAGACGCCCCACGAATCAATCTTGTCGACGCCGAGTACAGCTTTTACTTTATCGACGTTGTAACCGATGCCGTTGGTGCCCCAGAGGTAGGGAACAGCGTACAGGTTACCCGGATCGTTCTGTTCCAGACGCTTGAGCAGCGCCGGGTCGAGATTGGAATAATTCGGCAACTGCGACTTGTCGAGCTTCTGGAACGCGCCTGCCTTGATCTGCTTGCCGAGGAAGTGGTTCGACGGCACGACCACGTCGTAACCGGTACGCCCGGCCAGCAGCTTGCCTTCCAGGGTTTCGTTGGAGTCGAACACGTCATAGACCGGCTTGATCCCGGTGGCTTTCTGGAAGTCGGCCAGGGTGGTCTCGCCGATGTAATCGGACCAGTTATAAATATGCACCGTACCGGCGGCCTGGGCTCCGACAGCGATCGTCAGGCCGGCAGTGGCCAGCAGGGCTTTGCGCAAAGAAGAAAAAATAGGCAAGTGGAGGTCCTCTAAATTAGTTGGGCCCAAGTTGCCCCGCGCTGCATGACAGCCATGGCTGCCCGGCAACAAAACCGGCGCGCAACTTACCCTCGAAAAACCGTTCCAGCAAAACTTTCTGTCATTTAATTAATCCGCTGGCCGCCCTCGCGGGGAATGACGGCCAGCGGTTGCTGCTGCAAACCGGCTTATTTACCCGATTTGATCTTGGTCCAGCTGCGGGTCATTTCACGCTGGGTGGCCGCCGGCAAGTCGGCAATGGCATACAACTTGGCCTGCACGTCGGCTGGCGGGTAGATGCCTGGATCGCTGGTGATATCTTTTTCCACCAGAGCGGTTGCAGCGGCGTTACCGTTCGGGAAGCGTACGGCGTTGGTGATGCCGGCCATGACTTCAGGCTTCTGCAGGAAGGTCATGAACTTGTAGGCGCCTTCAACGTTTTCGGCATCCTTGGGGATGGCGACCATGTCGAAGAAGCTGCCCGCGCCTTCTTTCGGAATCGCGTAGCTGACTTTCACCTTGTCACCGGCCTCGGCAGCACGGGATTTGGCCTGCTGCACGTCACCCGAGTAGCCGACTGCTACGCAGATGTTGCCGTTGGCCAGGTCCGAGATGTACTTGGAGGAGTGGAAGTAGGTGATCGAAGGACGAATCTTGAGGAACAGTTCCTCGGCCTTCTTGATGTCTTCTTTCTTCTGGCTGTCGGTTGGCAGGCCCAGGTAGTGCAACGCGACCGGGAGCATTTCGGTCGGCGAATCGAGGAAGCTCACACCGCAGCCCTTGAGCTTGGCGATGTTCTCCGGCTTGAGCAGCACGTCCCACGAATCGATGGTGTCGACGCCCAGCGCCGCCTTGACCTTCTCCGCGTTGTAGCCGATGCCGATCGAGCCCCACATGTACGGGAAGGCGTGTTTGTTGCCCGGGTCGCTGATCGACACGGCCTTGAGCAGATCCTGGTTGAGGTTCTTCCAGTTAGGCAGCTTGGACTGGTCCAGCTCCTGATAAACACCAGCCTTGATCTGCTTGGCCAGGAAGTTGTTCGACGGTACAACCACGTCGTAGCCGGACTTGCCCGCAAGCAGTTTGGCTTCCAGGGTCTCGTTACTGTCGAATACGTCGTAGACGACTTTGATCCCCGACTCTTTCTCAAAGTTGGCGATGGTGTCCGGGGCGATGTAGTCGGACCAGTTGTAGACGTGCAGTACTTTGTCGTCCGCGTGAACCGCACCCGCCATCATGCCCGCCACGGACAGCGCGAGAAGAGTCTTGCCAGCAAGCTTTTTACCTAATGCCTTCATGCGTCATGCTCCAAATTTTTCTTTTTTGAACCACTTTGTTCAGCGGCCGAACCCGGACAACTGGAACCGCGGCTAGTCTGGCAAGATCCGAGGCGGTCTTTCAAGAAAAGACCAGCCTTTCTGACAGCTTTGAGCGAGAGCGCCGCGGCTCCCCCGCTCAGAGCCTAGCACTTAGCCCTGCAACGCACTGAGGGTCAGGTCCAGACACTTGCGTGCCTTTGTAACCAGCTCATCGATCTCGGCTTTGCTGATCACCAGCGGCGGCGCGATGATCATGGTGTCGCCCACCGCGCGCATGATCAGGCCGTTGTCGAAGCAGAACTGGCGGCAGATCATGCCGACGCCCTTGCCTTCGTAACGCTTGCGTGTGGCCTTGTCCTGCACCAGCTCGATCGCGCCCAACAGACCGACTCCGCGAACTTCACCCACCAATGGGTGATCGTTCAGTTCCCGCAGACGTTTCTGCAAATACGGTGCCGTTTCGTTGTGCGCGTTCTCGATAATTTTTTCATCACGCAGGATGCGGATGTTTTCCAAGCCCACCGCTGCCGCCACCGGGTGACCGGAATAGGTGAAGCCGTGGTTGAAATCGCCACCTTCGTTGAGCACCGCAACAACGCTATCGCGCACGATCAGGCCACCCATCGGGATGTAGCCGGAGGTCAGGCCTTTGGCGATGGTCATCATGTCGGGTTTGAGGTCGTAGAAATCGCTACCGAACCACTCACCGGTACGGCCGAAACCGCAGATCACTTCGTCCGCCACGAACAGGATGTCGTACTTGGCGAGGATTTCCTTGATGCGCGGCCAGTAGGTGTCGGGCGGAATGATCACGCCACCGGCGCCCTGGATCGGCTCGGCAATAAAGGCACCGACGTTGTCGACGCCGACTTCGAGAATCTTCTCTTCCAGCTGATTGGCCGCCCAGATACCGAACTCTTCCGGGGACATGTCGCCACCCTCGGCGAACCAGTACGGTTGCGCGATGTGGACGATGCCCGGGATGGGCAAGTCGCCTTGTTCGTGCATGTACGTCATGCCACCGAGGCTCGCGCCGGCCACGGTCGAACCGTGATAACCGTTCTTGCGGCTGATGATGACTTTCTTGTTCGGCTGACCCTTGATCGCCCAGTAGTGGCGAACCATGCGCAGCATGGTGTCGTTGCCTTCGGAGCCGGAACCGGTGAAGAACACGTGATTCATGCCTTCCGGCGCCACATCGGCGATTGCCTTGGCCAGTTCCAGTGCCGGCGGGTGCGCCGTCTGGAAGAACAGGTTGTAGTACGGCAGTTCGCGCATCTGTTTGGCGGCCGCATCGGCCAGCTCATCGCGACCGTAACCGATGGCCACGCACCACAGACCGGCCATGCCGTCGAGAATCTTGTTGCCTTCGCTGTCCCACAGGTAAACGCCCTTGGCGTTGGTGATGATCCGCGGGCCTTTCTCTTTCAGCTGCTTGAAATCGCTGAACGGCGCCAGGTGGTGATCATTGCTGAGTGCTTGCCACTCGCGGGTTTGCGGGTTGTTGCTGGTCATGCCAATTCTCCTTGTTATCGGTGAAGACGCGGCCGGTGAGGACCGCGCCCGGCGTATCAGACGGCGAAGAGCAGGTACTCACGCTCCCAGGAACTGATCACGCGCTTGAAGTTTTCATGCTCGGCCCGTTTTACCGCGACGTAGCCTGTGATGAAGGTTTTGCCCAGGTACTTCTCGATGGTCGCGCTGTTTTCCATACGTTCCAGCGCATCTTCGATGGTCAGCGGCAGGCGCAGGTTGCGGCGTTCATAACCACGACCGACCACTGGCGCGCTCGGGTTGAGGCCCTCGACCATGCCGATGTAACCGCAGAGCAGGCTCGCGGCGATCGCCAGATACGGGTTGGCGTCGGCGCCCGGCAGGCGGTTTTCCACACGGCGGTTCTGCGGACCGGCATCCGGTACACGCAGGCCGACGGTGCGGTTTTCTTCGCCCCACTCGACGTTGACCGGTGCCGAGGTGTCCGGCAGGAAGCGGCGGAACGAGTTGACGTTCGGCGCGAACAGCGGCAACAACTCGGGAATCAGTTTCTGCAAACCACCGATGTGGTGCAGGAACAACTGGCTCATGGTCCCGTCTTCATTGGAGAAGACGTTCTTGCCGGTCTCGATGTCGATGATGCTCTGGTGCAAGTGCATCGCACTGCCCGGCTCGCCGGTCATTGGCTTGGCCATGAAGGTCGCCGCCACATCGTGCTTGAGCGCGGCTTCGCGCATGGTGCGTTTGAACACCAGAATCTGGTCGGCCAGCGACAGCGCGTCGCCGTGACGGAAGTTGATTTCCATCTGCGCCGGGCCGTCTTCGTGGATCAGCGTATCGAGATCCAGCTCTTGCAGTTCGCACCAGTCGTAGACGTCTTCGAACAGCGGGTCGAATTCGTTCGCCGCTTCAATCGAGAACGACTGACGACCGATTTCCGGACGGCCCGAACGGCCAATCGGCGGCTGCAACGGATAGTCAGGATCGTCGCTGCGCTTGGTCAGGTAGAACTCCATTTCCGGCGCGACGATTGGCTGCCAGCCCTTGTCGGCATAGAGTTTGAGGACTTTCTTGAGGACGTTGCGCGGCGACAGCTCGATCGGATTGCCTTGCTTGTCGTAAGTGTCGTGAATCACCTGCGCGGTCGGCTCGATGGCCCACGGCACCAGGTACACGGCGTTCTGGTCGGGACGGCAGATCATGTCGATGTCGGCCGGGTCGAGCAGCTCGTAATAGATGTCGTCTTCGACGTAGTCGCCGGTCACGGTCTGCAACAGCACACTCTCTGGCAGGCGCATGCCTTTTTCGGCGATGAACTTGTTGGTCGGCGAGATCTTGCCCCGGGTGATCCCGGTCAAGTCGGCGATCATGCATTCGACTTCTGTGATCTTGTGGTCTTTCAACCAATCGGTGAGCTGGTCGAGGTTGTTACTCATAAATGCCTCTGGGCTGAGTCTCCTGACGTGATGTCAGGCAAAGTTTGACGCTATGGGCGTCGCGTTAAAGGGGGCTTGCTCGCGCAGTGCCGGCTTATGCCTGGCACCGCGCATAGACAATGAAAGAGGAGCTTACCTGCCCTTTACGCTGGCGTTGCATTTCCTGTGCACAGTCCAGGCGTGCAGAATCATGAGCACGGCTTGGCAAGCGGCACAGGCTTTGGGAATGAAAGCGATCTATATTGGAAGGGGACGCCATAAACAGGATGCTTTCCCGTACGTCCAGAATATCGGACGCTGGCGCTTGAACGGCCATGGACGGGAACATCGTCGCTAATGGGCAAGCCATGCTGGCTGCGCTATCGACGGATTTGTCGCCACTGATGTGATGAGCATGCAGACCGGACTGTTGCGAGCAGTCGGTGATGCCGATTAACGGCAGGCGAGACATGAAGCACCCCGGTATTATTGCTGTTATGGGTTTGATCGGAGCTTAGCCTTGTTCATTTTTTTACACAACACCCCCGTAAAAAATACAACACGGCCTGCTCAAGCCTGCGGGTGCCAAGCGTCCCAGGGACGAAAAACCGCCCAAAAGTGCCCCATAAATGCCCTTGCAGCGCTTTTTTAGGGCAAAAAAGGCCTCGCTTGACTTCGGCAGGCCGTTCGGGTTGACTGAAACCAGAAAAGATCAATGATTGATATTTTTAACAACAAAGGTGTTGCATCATGTCGGTACCCCCGCGTGCCGTTCAGCTTAACGAAGCGAACGCGTTCCTTAAGGAACATCCTGAGGTTCTGTACGTTGACCTTCTGATTGCGGATATGAATGGTGTGGTGCGCGGCAAGCGCATTGAACGCACCAGCCTCCACAAGGTTTACGAGAAAGGCATCAACCTGCCGGCCTCTCTATTTGCTCTGGATATCAATGGCTCTACGGTGGAAAGCACCGGCCTGGGCCTGGACATCGGCGACGCCGATCGTATCTGCTATCCAATCCCCGATACCTTGTGCAACGAGCCATGGCAGAAGCGCCCGACCGCGCAACTGTTGATGACCATGCACGAACTCGAGGGTGACCCATTCTTCGCCGATCCGCGCGAAGTGCTCCGTCAAGTTGTTGCAAAGTTTGACGAGCTGGGCCTGACCATCTGCGCGGCCTTCGAACTCGAGTTCTACCTGATCGACCAGGAAAACGTGAACGGCCGTCCACAGCCGCCACGCTCGCCGATCTCAGGCAAACGCCCGCACTCGACTCAGGTCTACCTGATCGACGACCTCGACGAATACGTCGACTGCCTCCAGGACATTCTGGAAGGCGCGAAAGAGCAAGGCATCCCGGCCGACGCCATCGTCAAGGAAAGTGCCCCGGCGCAGTTCGAAGTGAACCTGCACCACGTCGCCGACCCGATCAAGGCGTGCGACTACGCAGTCCTGCTCAAGCGTCTGATCAAGAACATTGCCTACGACCATGAAATGGATACCACCTTCATGGCCAAGCCGTACCCGGGCCAGGCAGGTAACGGTCTGCACGTACACATTTCGATTCTGGATAAAGAAGGCAAAAACATTTTTGCCAGCGAGGATCCCGAGCAGAACGCCGCGCTGCGTCACGCGATCGGCGGTGTGCTCGAGACCCTGCCCGCGCAGATGGCTTTCCTCTGCCCGAACGTCAACTCCTACCGTCGTTTCGGCGCACAGTTCTATGTACCGAACTCGCCGTGCTGGGGCCTGGACAACCGCACCGTGGCGATTCGCGTACCGACCGGCTCGTCCGATGCCGTACGTATCGAACACCGCGTGGCCGGTGCCGATGCCAACCCGTACCTGCTGATGGCTTCGGTTCTGGCCGGCGTGCATCACGGTCTGACCAACAAGATCGAACCGGGCGCGCCTGTCGAAGGCAACAGCTACGAGCAGAACGAACAAAGCCTGCCGAACAACTTGCGCGATGCCCTGCGTGAGCTGGACGACAGCGAGGTGATGGCCAAGTACATCGATCCGAAGTACATCGATATTTTCGTCGCCTGCAAGGAAAGCGAGCTGGAAGAGTTCGAACACTCCATCTCCGACCTTGAGTACAACTGGTATCTGCATACCGTTTAAGCGGATTGCAGCTTCAGGAAAAACGCCGTTGGCTCTCGCAGCCAGCGGCGTTTTTTTATGGCCGGTCTCAGATCCCTAGGGCGGGGTGAATGGCCGCCTGCGGCGGTTCGCGAGCAAGCTCGCTCCCACAGAGTTCTTCAGTGAACATGAGTTGTGCGTTCACAGGAGATCAAATGTGGGAGTGAGCTTGCTCCGGGCGGCGTTCCGGCGAAAGCGTACTGGCAGACAACACACAAGCCGGCTCGTACAATGCCCGCTGCCCCGCAGGAGACTTCCATGACGCGACCCGCCCCCGTCCGCAAACCCCGTGCCCGCAGTCAGGCGCGCATCGATTCGATACTCGACGCCGCACGCACATTGCTGGCGGCCGAGGGTGTGGCGAGTCTATCGATCTACAGCGTTGCCGAACGTGCGCAGATTCCACCCTCCTCCGTGTACCACTTCTTCGCCAGCGTCCCGGCGTTGCTCGAAGCGCTGACGGCGGATGTGCACGCAGCATTTCGTGCCTGCCTGCAAGCGCCGATCGATCATGAGGCGCTGCGTGACTGGCGTGATCTGTCGCGGCTGGTCGAGCAACGGATGCTGGAGATCTACGACGAAGACGCGGCGGCGCGTCAGTTGATCCTTGCTCAGCATGGCCTGACCGAAGTGACCCAGGCTGACCGACAGCACGACATTGAGTTGGGCGATCTGATGCACAAGCTGTTCGATCATCACTTCGAGTTGCCGAGGCTGCCGAAGGATGTCGATGTGTTTGCCCTGGCGATGGAGTTGGGTGACCGGGTTTATGCGCGTTCGGTGCAGCAACATGGGCAGATCACCCCGCGCATGGCCGAGGAAGGGATGCGCGTGTTTGATGCTTATATCGGCCTGTATTTGCCACCTTATCTGCCCAAGCGCTGAGCCATGATCGTTCCCACGCTCTGCGTGGGAATGCAGCCCGTGACGCTCCGCGTCACTGGACGCGGAGCGTCCCTAGAGGCATTCCCACGCGGAGCGTGGGAACGATCTTTTGCTCTTCAAAACACAAAAAACCCCGAAGGGCTCACGCCGTTCGGGGTTGTTTTTTACTCACTGGCTTACAACTTGGCGATCGACACCTCGGTGGATTTCACAAAGGCGATCACTTCGCTGCCCACCACCAGTTCCAGCTCCTTGACCGAACGGGTGGTGATCACCGAAGTGACGATGCCCGAAGCGGTTTGCACGTCGATTTCCGACAGCACGTCGCCGAGGACGATTTCCTTGATCGAGCCTTTGAACTGGTTACGGACGTTGATGGCTTTGATAGTCATGGCAATGATTCCTGTCGTTTGCTTGAGTTATTGAGCCCAACGCAGTTGCGTAGGCAGTGGTGAAACAGGTTCCGGCGCCGGCGGTTCGCCGGGCAGGGAGAGAACACGGTTAAGCACTTCGGTTTCCAGCGCCGCCAGCCGATGCGAACCACGCACTCGCGGTCGCGGCAGTTCCACATGCAGATCAAGACCGACTTCGCCGTCCTCGATCAGAATCACCCGGTCGGCAATCGCCACCGCTTCGCTGACGTCATGAGTCACCAGCAGCACGGTGAAGCCGTGTTGCTGCCAGAGACGCTCGATCAGTTGCTGCATTTCAATGCGGGTCAGTGCGTCCAGTGCGCCGAGCGGTTCGTCGAGCAGCAGCAGACGCGGTTGATGGATCAGCGCCCGCGCCAGTGCAACGCGCTGCTTCTGTCCGCCAGATAACGCCGCCGGCCACTCATTGGCACGATCAGCCAGACCGACTGCTTCCAGCGCATCCAGTGCTTGCTGACGCCAGTTGCCCTTGAGCCCAAGGCCGACGTTGTCGATGATCTTTTTCCATGGCAGCAGACGCGCTTCCTGGAACATCAATCGCGTGTCTTCCCGCGCATCGCTGAGCGGCGCAGAACCGGCGAGCAAGTCGCCGCCAGTCGGTTGATCGAGGCCGGCGAGCAAGCGCAGCAAGGTGCTTTTGCCGCAGCCACTGCGCCCGACCACAGCGACGAATTGCCCCGCCGGAATATGCAGATCGATGTCACGCAGCACCTGCCGCGCGCCGAAGGTTTTCTGCAGGTTGCGCACCGCCAGCGGAATCCCGCGCAGCAGGCGTGGAGGTTGTTGAGCGGTCATGCTGCACCTCCTTTGGCAACCTGATAGGCCGGGTGCCAGCGCAACCACACACGCTCAAGTCCACGGGCGGCGAGGTCGGCGAGTTTGCCGAGCACCGCGTAAAGCAGAATCGCCAGCACCACCACGTCGGTCTGCAAAAACTCCCGGGCGTTCATCGCCAGGTAGCCGATGCCGGAGCTGGCGGAAATGGTTTCGGCGACGATCAGCGTCAGCCACATAAAGCCCAGGGCGAAGCGCACACCGACCAGAATCGAAGGCAGCGCGCCCGGCAGAATCACCTGCCAGAACAGGCTGAAACCGCTCAAGCCATAACTGCGCGCCATCTCCACCAGCGCCGGATCGACGTTACGGATGCCGTGATAAGTGTTGAGGTAGATCGGGAATAACGTGCCCAACGCCACCAGAAAAATCTTCGCCGACTCGTCGATGCCGAACCACAGGATCACCAGTGGAATCAGCGCCAGGTGCGGCACGTTGCGGATCATCTGCACCGAGCTGTCGAGCAGGCGTTCGCCCCATTTCGACAAGCCAGTGATAAAGCCCAAGACCAGACCGATGCTGCCGCCAATGGTGAAACCGAGGGCCGCGCGCCAGCCGCTGATCGCCAGGTGCGTCCAGATTTCGCCGCTGCGCACCAGGCTCACGCCGGCCTCGATCACCGCCACCGGTGCCGGCAGAATCCGTGTCGACAGCCAACCCGCCGACACCGACAACTGCCACACCGCCAGCAACAACACCGGCAACGCCCAGGGCGCGAGGCTGTGGATGATTTTCTTCATGGCGCGCCTCAGCTCTGCGACGCGGCTTTGGGAAGAATGTCGTTAGCGACCATCTCGCCGAACGGGCTGACATAACCGGCGCTTTTCGGCAGTTCCGGACGCTCGATGTCGAGGTGCGGGAACAACAGTTCAGCGACGCGATACGACTCTTCGAGGTGTGGATAACCGGAGAAAATGAAGGTGTCGATACCCAGATCCGCATATTCCTTCACCCGCGCTGCGACGGTCGGGCCATCGCCAACCAGCGCCGTACCGGCACCGCCGCGTACCAGACCGACGCCGGCCCAGAGATTGGGGCTGACTTCGAGATTATCGCGGCTGCCACCGTGCAGCGCGGCCATGCGTTGCTGGCCGACCGAATCGAAACGCGCCAGCGAAGCCTGAGCGCGAGCGATGGTGTCGTCATCCAGGTGCGAGATCAACCGATCCGCCGCTTGCCACGCCTCGGCGTTGGTTTCACGGACGATCACATGCAGACGAATGCCGAAGCGCACGGTGCGGCCAAGCTTGGCGGCTTTGGCGCGCACTTGTGCGATCTTCTCGGCCACCGCTGCCGGTGGCTCGCCCCAGGTCAGAACCATTTCCACTTGTTCAGCGGCCAAGTCCTGCGCTGCTTCCGAAGAACCACCGAAGTACAGCGGCGGACGCGGTTGCTGGATCGGCGGATAGAGCAGCCTCGCCCCCTTCACGCCGGTGTTCTGACCGTCGGAATCAACGGGTTTGCCCTCCCGCACACCG
>NZ_CDROCK010000073.1:0-22802 GCF_977020205.1 Pseudomonas sp. AIG
TTTAAGGCGTAAACCTTTGAGCGAGTTGTTGTCCTCAGTCAGTGATCACCTGTTGGCGCCCGGCGGCGTGACGATCGAGAGCCTGCAAGGCGTGCTCGGTGATCTGGCCGGTCCTGGCATCGATGCGGCCGACCTGTATTTCCAGGGGCAGATTTCCGAGTCCTGGGCGCTGGAAGATGGCATCGTCAAGGAAGGCAGCTTCAACCTCGATCAGGGCGTTGGCGTGCGCGCGCAGTCCGGTGAGAAAACCGGTTTCGCCTACAGCAACGCGATCACCCTCGAAGCCCTCGGCGCAGCGGCTCGCGCGGCACGTTCGATCTCCCGTGCCGGGCAAAACGGCACGGTGCAGGCGTTCACCAGCCAAGACGTCGCCCAGTTGTACGCGCCGGATAACCCGCTGGAAGTGCTGAGCCGCGCCGAGAAAGTCGAGTTGCTCAAGAGCATCGATGTCGCGACCCGCGCGCTCGACCCGCGTATCCAGCAAGTCAGCGTGAGCATGGCCGGTGTCTGGGAACGGATTCTGGTGGCGTCCACCGACGGCGGTCTGGCGGCGGATGTGCGCCCTTTGGTGCGTTTCAACGTCAGCGTGATCGTTGAACAAAATGGCCGTCGCGAGCGCGGCGGGCATGGCGGCGGCGGGCGTACCGACTACCGTTATTTCCTCGCCGAAGACCGCGCCATGGGCTATGCCCGTGAAGCGTTGCGTCAGGCGCTGGTGAACCTCGAAGCGATCCCTGCACCGGCCGGTACCTTTCCGGTGGTATTGGGTTCCGGCTGGTCCGGCGTGCTGTTGCACGAAGCGGTCGGTCACGGTCTGGAAGGCGATTTCAACCGCAAGGGCAGTTCGGCCTACAGCGGGCGCATGGGCGAAATGGTTGCCTCGAAGCTTTGCACCATCGTCGATGACGGCACCTTGAGCGGCCGTCGCGGTTCGCTGAGTGTCGACGACGAAGGTACGCCGACCGAGTGCACCACGCTGATCGAAAACGGCGTGCTCAAGGGTTACATGCAGGACAAGCTCAATGCGCGTCTGATGGGCGTGGCCCGTACCGGTAATGGTCGTCGTGAATCTTACGCGCACTTGCCGATGCCGCGGATGACCAACACCTACATGCTCGGTGGCGAAAGCGATCCGGCGGAAATCATCGCGTCGGTGAAGAAGGGCATCTACTGCGCCAACCTCGGCGGCGGTCAGGTCGACATCACCAGCGGCAAGTTTGTGTTCTCCACCAGCGAGGCGTACCTGATCGAAGACGGCAAGATCACCGCGCCGGTCAAAGGCGCGACGTTGATCGGCAACGGCCCTGAGGCGATGAGCCGGGTGTCGATGGTCGGTAACGATCTGGCGCTGGACAGCGGTGTGGGGACGTGCGGCAAGGATGGGCAGTCGGTGCCGGTGGGCGTGGGTCAGCCGACGCTGAAAATCGATGCGATCACCGTCGGTGGCACGGGCGCATAAGAAACGTGTGTAGGAGCTGCCGCAGGCTGCGATCTTTGTTTTTAAAGATCAAAAGATCGCAGCCTTCGGCAGCTCCTACAGGGATGAGATCAACGCAGACCGCGTTGAGTCTCGTCCAGCTCACGGATGTACTTGAAGATCTTGCGGCTGGAAGCAGGAGGTTTGTTTTGCGCAACCTCGTGCTGAGCCTGACGGATCAGGGAACGCAATTGCTGGCGGTCGGCGTCCGGGTACTCGACGACGAATTTTTCCAGCACGGCATCGTCGCCCGCGATCAGGCGATCGCGCCAGCGTTCCAGGTTATGGAAACGCTCGTTGTACTGACGAGTCGAGGCATCGAGTTGATCGAGCAAGGTCAGAATCGCGTCAGTGTCCTGGTCGCGCATCAGTTTGCCGATGAACTGCAAATGCCGTTTACGCGCGATGTTCGCGGTGTGCTTGGGCGCATCGGCCAGAGCCCGGCGCATAGCGTCGGTCAGCGGCAGTTTAGCGATCAAGTCAGGCTTGAGTGTTGTCAGGCGCTCGCCGAGGTCAACCAGAGCATGCAGCTCGCGTTTGACCTGAGATTTGCTTTTTTCTCCCGTATCGAGGGAGTCGTCGTAAGAATCAACCATGGTGGCAGTCCGCAAAGAAACGCCGCCATGATAACCAGTCGGGGGCCGCTTGTCCGGCCCGGTCGCTCGATGACCCCAGCCGAAAGCAGAATTTGAGTGGAGATGAGCATGAGTGCAGTTGAAAGCGTCGGCCCGCAGGCATTGCCGGCACTGCAGGAACAAGTCGAGCAGATCATCGCCGAAGCCAAGCGTCAGGGCGCCAGTGCCTGTGAAGTTGCGGTGTCGCTGGAGCAGGGCTTGTCGACTTCGGTGCGCCAGCGCGAAGTCGAAACAGTCGAATTCAACCGTGATCAGGGCTTCGGCATCACACTGTATGTTGGCCAGCGCAAAGGCTCGGCCAGCACCTCGGCATCCGGCCCGGATGCGATTCGCGAGACCGTTGCTGCGGCACTGGCCATCGCCAAACACACGTCCGAAGACGAAGCGTCGGGGCTCGCCGATGCGGCGTTGATGGCCAAGGAACAGCACGATTTCGACCTGTTTCACGAATGGGACATCACCCCGGAGCAGGCGATCGAGAAGGCGTTGATCTGCGAAGCGGCGGCGTTCGATGCCGATGCGCGGATCAAGAATGCCGATGGCACCACCCTCAGCACCCACCAAGGCTGCCGCGTTTATGGCAACAGCCACGGTTTTATTGGTGGTTACGCGTCGACCCGACACAGTCTGAGCTGCGTGATGATCGCTGAGGCCGACGGCCAGATGCAGCGCGATTATTGGTATGACGTCAGCCGTCAGGGCTCGTTGCTGGCGGATCCGGTGAGCATCGGTCAGCGTGCGGCGCAGCGGGCGGCGAGCCGTCTGGGTGCGCGTCCGGTGCCGACCTGTGAAGTGCCGGTGCTGTTTTCCGCAGAGCTGGCGGGCGGTCTGTTCGGCAGTTTCCTCTCGGCGGTGTCGGGCGGCAGTCTGTACCGCAAGTCGTCGTTCCTTGAAGGCACCCTGGGGCAGAAGCTGTTCCCGGAATGGCTGACCATCGATGAGCGTCCGCACCTGATGCGCGCAATGGGCAGCGCCTCTTATGACGGTGATGGTCTGGCGACGTATGCCAAACCGTTCGTCGAAAAAGGCGAGTTGGTGTCGTACATCCTCGGTACTTACTCCGGGCGCAAACTGGGTATGCCGAGCACCGCTAATGCGGGTGGCGTGCACAACCTGTTCGTCACTCATGGTGATGAAGACCAGGCAGCGCTTTTGAAGCGCATGGGCCGTGGTTTGTTGGTTACCGAATTGATGGGCCATGGTTTGAACATGGTCACCGGCGACTATTCGCGCGGCGCGGCGGGTTTCTGGGTGGAAAACGGCGAAATCCAGTTCGCCGTGCAGGAAGTCACCATCGCCGGCAACATGCGCGACATGTTCAAGCAGATTGTCGCGGTGGGCAATGATCTGGAACTGCGTAGCAACATTCGCACGGGTTCGGTGTTGATCGAGCGGATGACCGTCGCGGGCAGCTAAACCGCATCCGTCACAAAAAAAGGCGCGCCATCCACCCGGATGTCGCGCCTTTTTCATGCCTGCCCTGTAGGAGCTGCCGAAGGCTGCGATCTTTTGATCTTGTCTTTAAAAAAAAAATCAAAAGATCGCAGCCTGCGGCAGCTCCTACACAGGTGCTCTTGTTTTGGTTCTCATTATCATCTAATAATAAATCTCATTATCGGATGAGCCCGGATCATGAGTTCTGCCTTGCACGAGCAGCCGTACCTCGAAAGCTGGCGCTGGATGAGTCGCCAGATCCGTTGCGCGATGGATCCCGACGAACCGCGCCTGATCGAACACTACCTGGCCGAAGGCCGGTATCTGGCCTGTTGTACGGCAACTTCTCCCTGGACCATCGCTGAAACCTCCTTCCGTCTGCTGCTCGACACGGCCACCGACATCGCCTTGCCGTGGCACTGGCGCAGCCTCTGTCTTGATCAAGCCTGGCGCCCGCTGCGTGAAATGGAGCGCCTGTCCCTGTGCAAATGCCGGCTCAAGCGCTGGCAACGCTATACCTGGCAGCTCGCCACTTGTGAGTTGCTTCCCTCGATTCCTCTGATTGAATTAGTCCAAGGATTTAACGATGACCAAGACACGTATTGAGCGCGACAGCATGGGCGAACTGCAGGTGCCGGTAGACGCTCTCTACGGCGCGCAAACCCAGCGCGCAGTGGAAAACTTCCCGATCAGCGGCAAGCCGATGCCGACGCAATTCATCCGCGCACTGATCCTCGCCAAAGCTGCTGCCGCCCGCGCCAACGTTGAACTCAACCAGCTCAGCGCCGCTCAGGGCAAAGCCATCAGCGACGCCGCGCAAGGCCTGCTCGAAGGCGATTTCATGCAGCATTTTCCGGTGGATATCTTCCAGACCGGCTCCGGCACCAGCTCGAACATGAACGCCAATGAAGTGATCGCCACCCTCGCCAGCCGCCTGCTCGATGAGCCGGTGAATGCCAATGATCACGTCAACTGTGGCCAGAGCAGTAACGACATCATTCCGACCACCATCCACGTCAGTGCTGCGCTGGCTCTGCACGAACAACTGCTGCCGGCGCTGCTGCACCTGGTGCAAGTGATCGAGCACAAGGCCGGTCAAGTGCATCACCACGTCAAAACCGGTCGTACGCATTTAATGGACGCCATGCCGGTGCGCATGAGCCAGGTGCTGAACGGTTGGGCGCAGCAGCTCAAGGCCAACATCGGTCACCTCCAAGACTTGCTGCCAAGCCTGCAATCCCTGGCACAGGGCGGCACGGCAGTCGGTACCGGGATCAACGCACATCCTGAGTTCGCCGCGCGCTTCAGCCGCCAGTTAAGCCAACTGACCGACGTGCAATTCACCCCCGGCAAAGATCTGTTTGCATTGATTGGTTCACAGGACACTGCGGTCGCTGTCTCCGGCCAGCTCAAAGCTACTGCGGTATCGTTGATGAAAATCGCCAACGACCTGCGCTGGATGAACTCCGGCCCACTCGCCGGCCTCGGCGAAATCGAACTCGAAGCCCTGCAACCGGGCTCGTCGATCATGCCGGGCAAGGTCAATCCGGTGATTCCGGAAGCCACCGCCATGGTCGCTGCACAAGTCATTGGCAACGATTCGGTGATCACCATCGCCGGCCAGTCGGGCAACTTCGAGCTGAACGTGATGCTGCCGATCATCGCGCAGAACCTGTTGAGCAGCATCGAGTTGCTGGCCAACGCCAGCCGTCTGCTCGGCGACAAAGCCATCGCCAGTTTCAAGGTCAACGAATCGCGCCTGAAAGAAGCGTTGTCGCGCAACCCGATTCTGGTCACCGCGCTCAATCCGATCATTGGTTACCAGAAAGCCGCCGAAATCGCCAAGCAGGCCTACAAGGAAGGCCGCGCGGTGATCGACGTCGCTCTGGAGCACACCGATCTCTCGCGCAGCCAACTGGAAGAGTTACTCAATCCCGAGAAACTCACCGCCGGCGGCGTGTAAACCCTGCAACCGCTTTGGAGGCTCACCATGGAGCACTGGAAACGCACGATCGAACGGGCCAATCGCTGCTTCATGCTGGGCGAACTGATCGACGCCCGTGAGGCTTACCTGCAAGCCCTGGCCCTGGCGCAAGTGTTGTTCGAACGCTGGGCAGATGCCGACGAAGCGGTGGCGGCCTGCGTCATCTCCCATCACAACCTGGCGGATTTGCACCTGAGTCTGAACCAGCCGGAGGAGAGCGCTGAATACCTCTGCGCCATCCACCAACGGCTGTTGCAGACCATGCAGGACGAGCGCCTGCGCCCGGCGCTGCGTGAAGCGGCGTTGCGCCAGAGCAGCAAGACCTACGTCGAGCTGCTGAATTTCATCAGCGAACACGGCGAATACCCGCGCACCCAGCGTCTGCTGCACCCGGATACCGGCAATGCGCGTCGCGCGCCTGCCCCTCATCACCATGGAGTCCATTGAAATGGCTTTTACCTTGCCTGCCTTGCCTTACGCCTACGACGCCCTCGAACCGCACATCGATGCGCAGACCATGGAGATTCATTACACCAAACATCACCAGACCTACATCAACAACCTCAACGCCGCCGTAGAAGGCACTGAGTACGCCGAATGGCCGGTAGAAAAACTCGTCGCCAGCGTCAAGGTGCTGCCGGAAAAGCTCCGCGCGGCGGTGATCAATCAGGGTGGCGGTCACGCCAACCATTCGCTGTTCTGGGAAGTGATGGTGCCAAGCGGCGGCGGCAAACCGGATGGCGCGCTGGCCAAGGCGATTGATGAGCAACTGGGTGGTCTCGACAGTTTCAAGGAAGCCTTCACCAAAGCGGCACTGACCCGTTTCGGCAGTGGCTGGGCCTGGCTCAGCGTGACGCCGGAGAAAAAACTGATCGTGGAGAGCAGCGGCAACCAGGACAGCCCGTTGATGAACGGCAACACGCCGATTCTCGGTCTCGACGTCTGGGAGCACGCCTACTACCTGCGCTATCAAAACCGTCGCCCGGAATACATCAACGCGTTCTACAACGTGATCAATTGGCCTGAAGTTGCTGCGCGCTATCAGGCCGCACTGGTTTAAGTCTTCTATAAAAACAATCCAAGGCTGACTATGGGCACTGAAACACTGGCGATCGGAAGTGGGCGTATGTTTCGTTACGCAGTGGGATCGCTATTGCTGTTGGCGGGCATGACCTTGCTGGTTGCCCACGGGCTGGAATGGTTGAATCTGCAACCGAGACTGTCACGGGCCTTGCAGGGTGGCGCGATCTGCGCCCTCGGCACGGCGCTTGGCGCGGTGCCGGTGCTGGTGATTCGGCGCATGCCTCAGGCACTCAGTGACACCTTGCTGGGTTTTGGCGCTGGAGTGATGCTGGCGGCGACGGCGTTTTCGCTGATCGTCCCGGGCATTGCCGCTGCCGAAAACCTTGACCTGACACCATGGGGCGCCAGTGGGCTGATCTGTTTCGGCATCATGCTGGGTGCGTTCGGGTTGTATCTGGTCGATCGTCAGTTGTCCGGAGCCTCACCGGAAATGCTGGTGGGGACGCCGGAGCGTCCGGTTATTCCGCCACGAATCTGGCTGTTCGTGTTCGCCATCATTGCCCATAACGTTCCTGAAGGCATGGCCGTTGGCGTTTCTGCCGGCGGCGGCATGCCGGATGCCAATAGCCTGGCCATGGGCATCGCTTTACAGGATGTGCCGGAAGGACTGGTGATTGCGTTGGTATTGGCCGGGGCAGGGATGTCGCGGGTCAAGGCGTTCCTGATCGGTGCGGCGTCAGGTCTGGTCGAGCCGGTGTTTGCGTTGTTGTGTGCGTGGCTGGTCGGGCTGGCGCAGGTATTGTTGCCATTAGGTCTGGCACTGGCGGCGGGGGCGATGTTGCTGGTGGTGACTCACGAGGTCATCCCGGAATCACGACGTCATGGTCATGACAAACTGGCCAGTCTTGGCCTGTTGATCGGGTTTTGTTTGATGATGGTGATGGATACCGCATTAGGTTGAAGATCAAAAGATCGCAGCCTTCGGCAGCTCCTACATTGGAATGCGTTCACTATAGGAGCTGCCGAAGGCTGCGATCTTTTGACTTTGGCTGTCAGCCACCTTCGTCGAAATAGTTGTTGATCAACGCCACCAGCGCATCCAGCGCTTCCTGTTCCTGATGCCCTTCAGTGCTCAGATAGATTTTGGTGCCCTTGCCGGCCGCCAGCATCATCATCGCCATGATGCTTTTGCCATCAACGGTATTCTCCGGCGTGCGGCCCACTCTGATCGAGCAATCCGGAAACTGACCGGCCACGCCAACGAACTTGGCCGACGCACGGGCATGCAGGCCCAGCTTGTTGATGATTTCGATTTCCAGAGCAGGCATCGCGGTGTGAATCCTTTAAGTGAGGTCGCGGTGGCGAACCTGGACGTTCTTCAGGGTTTTCTGCAGGGCCTGACCCAGGCGTTCGGTCAGGTAGACGGAGCGGTGATGCCCGCCGGTGCAGCCAATGGCAATGGTGACGTAGGCGCGGTTGCTCGCAGCGAAGCGCGGCAGCCACTTGTGCAGGTAGGTGAAGATGTCCTGAAACATTTCTTCGACCTCCGGCTGCGCCGCGAGGTACTCAGCCACCGGCGCATCGAGACCCGATTGCGCGCGCAGTTCCGGTTTCCAGTACGGATTGGGCAGGCAGCGCACATCGAACACCAGATCCGCATCCACCGGCATGCCGCGCTTGAAGCCGAATGACTCGACCAGAAACGCCGTGCCCGGCTCCGGCTGGTTCAGCAGGCGCAGCTTGATCGAGTCGCGCAGCTGATACAGGTTCAGATTGGTGGTGTTGATCTTCAGGTCCGCGAGGTCGGCAATCGGGCCGAGCAGGGCGGTTTCATCCTGGATCGCCTCGGCCAGCGAGCGGTTGGCATTGCTCAGCGGATGGCGACGGCGGGTTTCGGAAAAACGCTTGAGCAGGGTTTCCTCGTCGGCATCCAGATACAGCACATCGCACTGGATGTGCTTGCTGCGGACATCTTCAAGCAGTTCGGGAAAGCGCGTCAGGTGGCTCGGCAGGTTGCGCGCATCGATGGATACAGCCACCAGCGGCTGCGCCAGTTCCGTGTGAATCAGCGCACGTTCGGCCAGTTCCGGCAGCAAGCCTGCCGGCAGGTTGTCGATGCAGTAGTAACCGTTGTCCTCAAGGACATCCAGTGCGGTACTTTTACCCGAGCCGGAACGGCCACTGACAATGATCAAGCGCATGATTAGTGCCCGTTCTGCTCGTCCAGGACAACCTGATACAAGGCTTCGTTGCTCGCGGCGCTGCGCAGTTTATCGCGCACGTCCTTGCGGTCGAGCATGCTGGCGATCTGACGCAGCAACTCCAGGTGCGCATCGGTGGCGGCTTCCGGGACCAGCAGAACGAACAGCAGGTCAACCGGGGCACCATCGATGGCGTCGAAATCGATTGGCGCTTCTAGATGCATCAGTGCGCTGATGGGCGACTGGCAGCCCTTGAGGCGGCAGTGAGGAATGGCGATGCCGTTGCCAAAACCGGTGGAACCGAGTTTTTCACGGGCAATCAACGCCTCGAAGACATCTTGCATCTCCAGATCCGGCACTTCGCGGGCGATCAGGTTGGCAATTTGTTCGAGGGCTTTCTTTTTACTGCCGCCCGGCACGTTCACGAGGGAACGGCCGGGGGTCAGGATGCTTTCAAGTCGGATCATGGGTTAGGGGTGTTAACGACCGGTCGCGCCCTGGAGGAGGCTCTGGGTCTTTTCCTTATGCTTTTTGAGTTGGCGATCCAGCTTGTCGGTGAGTGAGTCGATCGCAGCATACATATCAGTATCTTCTGCGTTGGCGACCACTTCGCTGCCGGGGATATGCAAGGTGGCTTCGATTTTCTGCTTCAGCTTTTCGACGCACATCGTGACTTGCACGTTGGTGATCTTGTCGAAATGTCGCTCCAGTCGTTGGAGTTTTTCCTCGATGTAGGAACGCAGAGGTTGGGTCACTTCCAGTTGGTGTCCACTGATGTTGACTTGCATACAGCTTCTCCTTCGTTGCCAGTGCATAAAGCGGCAGGCTGGATAGCCTGCCACTGGAACGCTGTAACGTGGCTTACATCAACCGCTTGCGTTCGCTCGAAGGCGCGATCCCGAGGGATTCGCGGTACTTGGCGACGGTGCGGCGAGCCACCTGAATGCCTTGTGCCTCCAGTAAACCAGCGATCTTGCTGTCACTCAACGGCTTTTTCTGATTTTCCGCGGCAACCAGTTTTTTGATGATCGCGCGGATCGCCGTGGACGAGCATTCGCCGCCTTCGGAGGTGCTGACGTGGCTGGAGAAAAAGTATTTCAGTTCATAAATACCGCGCGGGGTATGCATGAATTTTTGCGTGGTCACGCGGGAAATTGTTGATTCGTGCATGCCGACCGCCTCAGCGATGTCGTGCAGGACCAACGGCTTCATGGCTTCGTCGCCGTACTCCAGAAAACCGCGCTGATGCTCGACGATCTGGGTGGCTACTTTCATCAATGTTTCGTTGCGGCTCTGCAGGCTTTTGATAAACCAGCGGGCTTCCTGCAACTGATTGCGCATGAAGGTGTTGTCGGCGCTGGTGTCGGCGCGACGGACGAAACCGGCGTACTGGGCGTTGACGCGCAGGCGTGGCACCGATTCCTGGTTCAACTCGACCAGCCAGCGCTCGTTGTCCTTGCGCACGATAACGTCAGGGACAACGTACTCGGCTTCGGTGGATTCGATTTGCGAACCCGGACGTGGATTAAGGCTCTGCACCAGCTCGATGACCTGGCGCAACTCGTCTTCCTTGAGCTTCATGCGTCGCATCAGCTGGCTGTAGTCGCGGCCGCCCAGCAGGTCGATGTAATCGCTGACCAAACGCTTGGCTTCAGCCAGCCAAGGCGTCTTGGCTGGCAGCTGACGTAATTGCAGCAGCAGGCATTCGCCGAGATTGCGCGCGCCGATACCGGCGGGTTCGAACTGTTGAATGCGGTGCAGGACGGCTTCGATTTCGTCCAGTTCGATGTCCAGTTCCGGGTCGAACGCCTCAAGAATTTCTTCGAGGGTTTCGTCCAGGTAGCCCTGATTGTTGATGCAATCGATCAGGGTCACGGCGATCAGGCGATCGGTGTCGGACATCGGTGCAAGGTTCAGTTGCCACAGCAGGTGGCTTTGCAGGCTCTCGCCGGCGGAGGTGCGGGTGGTGAAATCCCACTCGTCATCGTCGCTGCTCGGCAGGCTGCTGGCGCTGGTCTGGTAGACGTCTTCCCAGGCGGTGTCGACCGGAAGTTCGTTGGGGATGCGTTCGCTCCAGTCACCTTCCTCGAGGTTGTCTACCGTCGGTGCGGTTTCCTGATACGAGGGTTCCTGGATTTCGGTGTTGGGCTTCTGTTCGGCGTTGTCGGCCAAGGGGTCGGAATTGTCGAAGTCGTCGCCTTCTTCCTGGCGTTCGAGCATCGGATTGGATTCCAGCGCCTCCTGGATTTCCTGTTGCAGATCCAGGGTCGACAATTGGAGCAGGCGGATGGCCTGTTGCAGCTGCGGTGTCATCGTCAGCTGCTGGCCCATTCTCAAGACTAGCGATGGTTTCATGGCAGGGGCTTAACACCTTATTCGCCGGCGCTATGCGCCATCCACTACAGGGCGCCGGAGCGCCAAACTTAAGCAAATTATATGCCTGAAACTGAAGTGTTTGCCTAGAGCGCTGTAACAATTAAAGCGTATTAAATCCTGCTTGAATCGATACAGCGCCCGGGCGGCGCACCGGGCACTGTTTCGCTTACAGGCGGAACTCGTGGCCCAGATACACTTCCTTGACCAGATCGTTGGCCAGGATGGTTTCTGCGTCGCCTTCTGCGATCAGTTGACCATCATTGACGATGTAAGCGGTTTCGCAGATGTCCAGGGTCTCGCGGACGTTGTGGTCGGTGATCAGTACACCGATGCCTTTGGCCTTGAGATGATGGATGATCTGCTTGATGTCGCCGACCGAGATCGGGTCGACACCGGCGAACGGTTCGTCGAGCAGGATGAATTTCGGTGCCGTTGCCAGTGCGCGAGCGATTTCCACTCGGCGGCGTTCACCACCGGACAGGCTCATGCCGAGGTTGTCGCGGATGTGGCTGATGTGGAATTCCTGCAGCAGGCTTTCCAGCTCCTTGCGACGGCCGGCCTTGTCGAGTTCCTGACGGGTCTCGAGGATGGCCATGATGTTGTCGGCCACCGACAGTTTACGGAAGATCGACGCTTCTTGCGGCAGATAGCCGATCCCGGCCTTGGCACGACCGTGCATCGGCTGGTGGCTGACGTCCAGATCGTCGATCAGGACGCGGCCCTGATCGGCTTGCACCAAACCTACGATCATGTAGAAGCAGGTGGTTTTACCGGCGCCGTTCGGGCCGAGCAAGCCAACGATCTGGCCGCTGTCGATCGACAGACTGACGTCACGCACGACCTGGCGGCTTTTATAGGCCTTGGCCAGGTGCTGAGCTTTCAGAGTTGCCATTACTGGGTTTTCTCGTCGGTTTTCTTCTTCGGCTGGATCACCATGTCAATGCGCGGACGCGCCTCGGTGACCTTGCTGCCGGTAGCGCGACCAGCGCTGGCCAGTTTCTTCACGGTGTCATAGACGATTTTCTCGCCCTGAGTCGTGTTGTTGTCCTTGTCGACAACCTTGGCCTTGTCGATCAGCACGACGCGGTTTTGCGCGGCGTGGTACTGAATCGTCACGCCCCAGCCCTGTACAGGCTTGGTGTCGCCTTGAGTTTGCAATTGCTCAAAGTAGGCAAGATTGCCCACCGACGTCACCACGTCGATATCGCCGGCCGGGGTACGGGTGATGGTCACGGTATTACCGGTCACCTTCATCGAACCCTGGGTAATGATCACATCGCCCTTGTAGGTGGCGATGCCGTTCTTGTCATCCAGTTGGGCGTCGTCGGCCTGAATGCGGATAGGTTGCTGCTGATCGTTCGGCAGAGCCCAGGCGCTCACGCTTCCCAGTGCTGCGCCCAGACTGAGCAAAATAGGGAGGGTTTTAACGAGCCTCATACTGTCCTCTTACGTTCGATAGCAGGTGTATCCTGCTTTCCTTCAGGTACGCTTTCATTCCAACGCCAGTCGATACACCGCCAGCGCCGTCGATTCTAACGGGTTGCTCGGTCTGCGCATATTGCTCCTGCGGGAACACGGTCATGCGCGTGGAGGTCACCAACAGATCGCGGTTCTGTTCATCGGTGCGCTTGATGCGTACCGAATCGATCAATTCGACTTGTGTGCCGCCCGAATTTACTTCGCCGCGTTCACTGGTGACATGCCACGGGAACTCTGTTCCGCGATACATGTTCAGGTCGGGTTTGGTGACGAGCGTGATATCGGTTGCCTTGACGTGCTCGGCCTTGTCGGAGGTCATTTCATACTGCACTTTGCCGTCCGGCAGGTATTGCAGGGTATGCGTATTGGTTGCATACCAGTCGATAGGCGTTTCGACAGACGTGACCGGAGGCTTGTCGAGGAAGCGTTCCGGGCTGATGTTCCAGTAGCCGACCGCGGCGAAAATCGCAGCGATGCAGCCGAACAGCAGGAAGTTGCGAAATTTTTTGCTGAACATGGTTTGGCTCACAGGTACGCGGCGTTGGCCGCATCGAGGCGGCCCTGGGCGCGCAGGATCAATTCACAGAATTCGCGGGCGGCGCCTTCACCACCACGGGCGCGGGTGACGCCATGGGCGTGTTCGCGGACGAAATCGGCAGCGTTGGCAACCGCCATGCCCAGGCCGACGCGGCGGATGACCGGCAGGTCCGGCAAGTCGTCACCGAGATAAGCAACTTCTTCATAGCTTAGGCCCAGTTGTTCGAGCAGGCCGTCGAGAACGACCAATTTGTCTTCGCGACCCTGAAACAGGTGGGGAATCCCCAGGTTTTTCGCTCGGCGTTCGACTACCGGCGTCTTGCGACCGCTGATGATAGCGGTCTGCACGCCGGCGTTCATCAGCATCTTGATGCCTTGGCCGTCGAGTGTGTTGAAGGTCTTGAATTCGCTGCCGTCTTCAAGGAAGTACAGACGACCGTCGGTGAGAACACCGTCGACGTCGAATACCGCCAGTTTGATCGCTTTGCCGCGTTGCAGCAGATCGTTGCTCATTACATGACTCCTGCGCGCAGCAGATCGGAGAGGTTGAAGGCGCCGACCGGGCGATCTTCCTCATCGACGACTACCAACGCGTTGATCCGATGATCTTCCATGATTTTCAGGGCTTCGGCGGCCAGCATCTCCGGCCGGGCAGTCTTGCCGTGGGCCGTCATCACCTGGTCGATGGTGGCGCTGCGAATGTCGATGCTGCGGTCCAGCGTGCGGCGCAAGTCGCCGTCAGTGAAAATCCCGGCCAGTTTACCGTCAGTTTCAAGGATGACGGTCATGCCCAGACCTTTACGGGTCATTTCCATCAGTGCGTCCTTGAGCAGTGTACCGCGTTGTACTTGCGGCAACTCCTGCCCGGCGTGCATGACGTTTTCCACTTTCAGCAGCAGACGACGTCCCAGAGCACCGCCCGGGTGCGAGAACGCGAAATCTTCAGCGGTAAAACCGCGAGCTTCAAGCAGTGCGACCGCGAGGGCGTCGCCCATGACCAGCGCTGCAGTTGTCGAAGAGGTCGGGGCGAGGTTCAGCGGGCAGGCTTCATGTTCGACGTGAACGTTGAGATTGACCTCGGCGGCTTTGGCCAGCGGCGATTGCGGGTTGCCGGTGACGCTGATCAACTGGATGCCCAGACGTTTGATCAGCGGCAGCAAGGTCACGATTTCATTGGTCGAGCCGGAGTTGGACAGGGCCAGGATCACGTCGTCGCGAGTGATCATGCCCATATCGCCATGGCTGGCTTCGGCCGGGTGGACAAAAAAGGCCGGGGTGCCGGTGCTGGCCAGGGTGGCGGCAATCTTGTTGCCGATGTGCCCGGACTTGCCCATGCCAACCACGACTACACGGCCTTTACTGGCCAGAATCATCTCGCAAGCGCGTACGAAATCGGCGTCGATATGGGGCAACAAGCCTTGTACGGCCTCCACTTCGAGTTGGATGGTGCGTTGTGCCGATTGAATCAGGTCGCTGGATTGGCTCATGTCAGAAATCGTATAGCCCGATGAAAAGGCGGCGATTATAGCGGTTATGTTGCAAAGCCTCACGCAAGTTCGTCGTGCTTTGTCATTACTCGTTACCAAAACCCGGTAAAAGAGCCTGCGCACCTGTCATATCGCCGAACACAGGCTGGTACAAGCCTTGGGCGCTTCGCCTTTGCAGTGATATAGTTCGCCGCCAGTTCGGCCTGCCCGGGATGTACGTACTTTTTAAGTAAAGACAGGCGTCCGAGTGAGAGGCTGCATCGCAAGGAGTTTAGATGAGTGCCGATAACGCCTACGCGGTCGAGCTGAAGGGAGTCTCCTTCAAGCGCGGTGCGCGCAGCATTTTCAATAACGTCGATATTCGCATCCCGCGCGGCAAGGTCACCGGCATCATGGGACCTTCCGGGTGTGGCAAGACCACGCTGCTGCGATTGATGGGCGCACAACTGCGCCCTGCCAGCGGCGAAGTCTGGGTCAACGGCCAGAACCTGCCTGCGCTTTCGCGCAGCGATCTGTTCGATGCGCGAAAGCACATGGGTGTGCTGTTTCAAAGCGGCGCGCTGTTCACCGATCTCGATGTGTTCGAGAACGTGGCTTTCCCCCTGCGTGTTCATACCGATTTGCCGGAAGAAATGATCCGCGACATCGTCCTGCTCAAATTGCAGGCGGTGGGACTGCGCGGTGCCATCGAGTTGATGCCGGATGAACTGTCCGGTGGCATGAAGCGCCGTGTTGCACTGGCGCGGGCCATTGCGCTCGATCCGCAGATCCTCATGTACGACGAACCGTTCGTCGGGCAGGACCCGATCGCCATGGGCGTGCTGGTGCGTCTGATTCGCCTGCTCAACGATGCACTGGGGATCACCAGTATCGTGGTGTCCCACGATCTGGCGGAAACCGCGAGTATCGCCGACTACATCTATGTGGTCGGTGATGGTCAGGTGCTGGGGCAGGGTACGCCGGACGAGTTGATGAACTCGGACGAGCCACGTATCCGTCAGTTCATGACCGGCGATCCCGATGGCCCGGTGCCGTACCATTTTCCAGCGACGGATTACCGCGCAGATCTTCTGGGGAAGCGCTGATGCGCAGAATTTCATTAATAGAACGCGTGCGCCGGTTCGGCGAAGCGGCGATCGACGCCGTCGCGGTGTTCGGTCGTGCGACGCTGTTCCTGTTTCATGCCTTGCTGGGGCGTGGCGGAATCAGCGGCGGTTTCGGCCTGCTGGTCAAGCAGCTGCATTCGGTCGGCGTGATGTCGCTGGTGATCATCGTCGTTTCCGGGATCTTCATCGGCATGGTGCTGGCGCTGCAAGGCTTCAGCATTCTGTCGAGCTACGGTTCGGAACAGGCGGTAGGGCAGATGGTTGCGCTGACCCTGTTGCGTGAGCTGGGTCCGGTGGTGACGGCGTTGTTGTTCGCCGGTCGTGCCGGTTCGGCGCTGACCGCGGAGATCGGCAACATGAAGTCCACCGAGCAGCTTTCCAGTCTGGAAATGATCGGTGTCGATCCGCTCAAGTACATCATTGCCCCACGCCTGTGGGCCGGCTTCATTTCCCTGCCAGTGCTGGCGATGATTTTCAGCGTGGTCGGCATCTGGGGCGGTTCGTGGGTGGCTGTCGACTGGCTGGGCGTGTATGAAGGCTCTTATTGGGCAAACATGCAGAACAGCGTGAACTTCACCAGTGACGTGCTCAATGGCGTGATCAAAAGTGTCGTTTTCGCCTTTGTCGTGACCTGGATCGCCGTATTCCAAGGCTATGACTGTGAGCCCACTTCCGAGGGGATCAGTCGTGCCACCACCAAGACCGTGGTGTTTGCCTCGCTGGCAGTGCTCGGCCTGGACTTTATTCTGACCGCTTTGATGTTTGGAGATTTCTGATGCAAAACCGCACCCTGGAAATCGGTGTCGGCCTGTTCCTGCTGGCAGGGATCCTGGCTTTGTTGCTGCTTGCTTTGCGGGTCAGTGGTCTGTCTCCGACATCGACCACCGACACCTATAAACTGTATGCCTACTTTGACAATATCGCCGGTTTGACGGTCAGAGCCAAAGTGACCATGGCCGGTGTGACCATCGGCAAGGTCACGGCGATCGATCTGGATCGCGACAGCTTCACCGGTCGGGTCACCCTGCAAGTGGATAAAAAGGTCGACAACCTGCCGACCGACTCCACAGCGTCTATCCTGACCGCTGGTCTGCTGGGCGAGAAGTACATCGGTATCAGCGTCGGCGGTGAAGACAAGCCGCTGAAGGATGGTGGAACCATTCACGACACGCAGTCGTCACTGGTACTGGAAGACCTGATCGGTAAATTCCTGCTCAATACCGTTAGCAAAGACGCCAAATGAGGAGCTTTTGAATGATCTCTACCTTGCGACGTGGCCTGTTGGTGTTGCTCGCGGCATTGCCACTGATGGGTAACGCTGTGGCGGCACAGACTGCGCATGATCTGGTTCAGGACACCACGAACCGGATGCTTGCCGACCTGTCGGCCAACAAAGAGAAGTACAAGCAGGATCCGCAGGATTTCTACACCGCGTTGAATACCATCGTCGGTCCGGTGGTGGATGCTGAAGGCATTTCCAAAAGCATCATGACGGTCAAGTATTCGCGCAAGGCCACGCCGGCGCAGATGCAGACCTTCCAGGAAAACTTCAAGAAAGGCCTGTTCCAGTTCTACGGTAACGCCTTGCTCGAGTACAACAACCAGGGCATCACCGTCGATCCGGCCAAAGACGAGTCGGGCGATCGCACCAGCGTCGGCATGACCGTAAAAGGCACCAACGGCGCGATCTACCCTGTGCAGTACACGCTGGAGAAGATCAACGGCGAGTGGAAACTGCGCAACGTGATCATCAACGGCATCAACATCGGCAAGCTGTTCCGTGATCAGTTCGCTGACGCGATGCAGCGCAATGGCAACGACCTGGACAAGACCATCAACAATTGGGCGGGTGAAGTCGCCAAGGCCAAAGAGTCCACGGACAAAGCTGCCGAGAAGCCAGCGCAATGAATGAGGCCGCAGTTCGTATGAGTGATGTCGACGAGCTTCTGCTCAGCGGAGTGCTGGACTATCGCACCGGCGCTGACCTGCGCAAGGAAGGCCAGGCGTTGATCAAGTCCAGTAAAGCCTCTTCGCTGGTGATCGATTGCTCGGCGGTGAAGAAGTCCAGCAGCGTCGGTTTGTCGTTGCTGCTGTGCTTCATGCGCGATGCCAATGCGGCCGGAAAGGCTGTCAGCATCCGGGCGATGCCCGAAGACATGCGCGAAATTGCTCAGGTCAGTGAACTGACCGAACTGTTGGCGCACCCCTGAACCCGCATCAATAAAGAAGCCCCCCGTCAGAGTCCTGCCATGCGGGGTTCGCAGGCGCGGGGCTTTTTTGTATGATGTCCGACCCGTGCGCACAGGGCGCCGATTGAGGTTGAGCATGCAGGCCGTAGAAGTGAAGAGCTTCCTTGAAGGAAAGCTGCCCGGAACGTTGGTAGAAGTTGAGGGCGAAGGCTGCAATTTCCAGCTGAACGTGATTAGCGATGAACTGGCGGCGTTGAGCCCGGTGAAGCGTCAGCAGCAGATCTATGCCCATTTGAACCCATGGATCACCGATGGCAGCATCCATGCGGTCACTATGAAATTTTTCAGCAGCGCGGCCTGGGCCGAGCGCACCTGAGCCTAAGGGCGTCGAGATTCTTATGGATAAATTGATTATTACCGGTGGCGCTCGTCTTGATGGCGAGATCCGCATTTCCGGCGCAAAAAACTCCGCCCTGCCGATCCTGGCGGCCACCCTGCTGTGCGATGGCCCGGTGACCGTTGGCAACCTGCCGCACCTGCACGACATCACCACCATGATCGAGCTGTTCGGTCGCATGGGCATTGAGCCGGTGATCGACGAGAAACTCAGCGTCGAAATCGACCCGCGCACCATCAAGACCCTGATCGCGCCGTACGAACTGGTGAAAACCATGCGTGCGTCGATTCTGGTACTGGGCCCGATGGTTGCCCGTTTCGGTGAAGCCGAAGTCGCACTGCCTGGCGGTTGCGCCATCGGTTCGCGTCCGGTCGACCTGCACATCCGTGGTCTCGAAGCCATGGGCGCAGTCATCGACGTCGAAGGCGGCTACATCAAGGCCAAGGCGCCTGAAGGTGGCCTGCGCGGTGCAAGCTTCTTCTTCGATACCGTCAGCGTAACCGGTACCGAGAACATCATGATGGCCGCTGCTCTGGCCAAGGGCCGCAGCGTGTTGCAGAACGCCGCTCGCGAACCTGAAGTGGTTGACCTGGCAAACTTCCTCAACGCCATGGGCGCCAAGGTTTCCGGCGCTGGCACTGACACCATCACCATCGATGGCGTCGAGCGTCTGGGTTCGGCTTTCTACAAAGTCATGCCTGACCGTATCGAAACCGGCACCTACCTGGTCGCCGCTGCCGTGACCGGTGGCCGCGTCAAGGTCAAGGACACCGATCCGACCATCCTCGAAGCCGTTCTGGAAAAGCTTCGTGAAGCCGGTGCAGAAATCACCTGCGGTGAAGACTGGATCGAGCTGAACATGC
Source organism: Pseudomonas sp. AIG (assembly GCF_977020205.1). NCBI lineage: Bacteria > Pseudomonadati > Pseudomonadota > Gammaproteobacteria > Pseudomonadales > Pseudomonadaceae > Pseudomonas > Pseudomonas sp. AIG. The sequence continues at coordinate 19,189 of NZ_CDROCK010000073.1, forward strand.
ACGGCAAGCGTCCGAAAGCGGTCAACGTGCGCACGGCGCCGTACCCGGCTTTCCCGACTGACATGCAAGCGCAGTTCATCTCGCTCAACGCCATTGCCGAAGGCACCGGTGCGGTGATCGAGACGATCTTCGAAAACCGTTTCATGCACGTGTACGAACTGCACCGCATGGGCGCCAAGATCCAGGTCGAAGGCAACACTGCCATCGTTACCGGTACTGAAGTCCTCAAGGGCGCGCCAGTCATGGCCACTGACCTGCGTGCTTCGGCCAGTCTGGTGATCTCGGCACTGGTTGCCGAAGGCGATACTCTGATCGACCGCATCTACCACATCGACCGTGGTTACGAGTGCATCGAAGAAAAACTGCAGATGCTCGGCGCCAAGATCCGTCGCGTTCCGGGCTGATTGCTGCATTGGGACACAGGGACGTGTCCACTGATTTTAAGAGTCGAGCCGGTTTCCGGCTCGATGTGTGTCCGGCGCCGATTGCGACCGGACATGAGTACCTTGATAAGGACTGACGTTTCCCATGTTGACCATCGCACTGTCCAAGGGCCGCATCCTTGACGACACCCTGCCGCTTCTCGCCGAAGCGGGCATCGTGCCGACCGAGAATCCGGACAAGAGCCGCAAGCTGATCATTCCCACGACCCAGGACGACGTTCGTCTGCTGATCGTGCGCGCCACCGATGTGCCGACCTATGTCGAGCATGGCGCGGCTGACCTCGGCGTTGCCGGTAAAGACGTGTTGATGGAATACACCGGCCAGGGCTTGTACGAGCCACTGGATCTGCAAATCGCCCAGTGCAAGCTGATGACCGCCGGCAAGATCGGCGCGCCGGAGCCCAAGGGCCGTCTGCGCGTGGCGACCAAGTTCGTCAACGTTGCCAAGCGTTACTACGCCGAGCAGGGCCGTCAGGTCGATATCATCAAGCTGTACGGCTCGATGGAGCTGGCACCGCTGATTGGTCTGGCCGACAAGATCATCGACGTGGTCGACACCGGCAACACCCTGCGCGCCAACGGCCTGGAACCTCAGGAACTGATCGCCACGATCAGCTCGCGCCTGGTGGTCAACAAGGCTTCGATGAAAATGCAACACGCCCGAATCCAGGCGTTGATCGATACCCTGCGCAACGCAGTGGAATCGCGACACCGCGGCTGATTCACCTGCGCGACGTTAAGTCGCGCCCGTCTATCCGCCTCATAGCCAGAATCTCAGGTGCCCAAGCGGAAACGACTGCTAAGTTAGGGCGCCTGAGTTTTTGCCATTCCTATGAGGCTCTCGCTATGACCGCAACGACTGCAATTCGCCGACTCAACGCTGCTGACCCGGATTTCGCGCATCATCTGGATCATCTGCTGAGCTGGGAAAGTGTGTCTGACGACTCGGTCAATCAGCGCGTGCTGGACATCATCAAGGCTGTGCGCGAACGCGGTGACGCGGCGCTGGTCGAGTTCACCCAGAAGTTCGACGGCCTCGAAGTCGCGTCGATGGCCGACCTGATCCTGCCGCGCGAGCGTCTGGAACTGGCGCTGACGCGCATCACCGTGGCGCAGCGCGAAGCACTGGAAAAAGCCGCCGCCCGCGTGCGCAGCTACCACGAAAAACAGAAGCAGGATTCCTGGAGCTACACCGAAGCCGACGGCACCGTGCTGGGCCAGAAGGTCACGCCGCTGGATCGCGCCGGTCTGTACGTACCGGGCGGCAAGGCGTCGTACCCGTCGTCGGTGTTGATGAATGCGATTCCGGCCAAGGTTGCCGGCGTGACCGAAGTGGTCATGGTCGTGCCGACTCCGCGCGGTGAAATCAACGAATTGGTGTTGGCGGCCGCGTGCATCGCTGGCGTTGACCGCGTGTTCACCATCGGCGGCGCGCAGGCCGTTGCTGCTTTGGCCTACGGCACTGAAAGTGTTCCGAAGGTCGACAAAGTGGTTGGCCCGGGCAACATCTACGTCGCCACCGCCAAGCGTCACGTGTTCGGTCAGGTGGGCATCGACATGATCGCCGGCCCTTCGGAAATCCTCGTGGTGTGCGACGGCCAGACCGATCCGGACTGGATCGCCATGGACCTGTTCTCGCAAGCCGAGCACGACGAAGACGCGCAGGCGATTCTGGTCAGCCCGGACGCCGAGTTCCTCGACAAGGTTGCCGCGAGCATCGACAAACTGCTGCCGACCATGGACCGCGCAACCATCATCGAAACCTCGATCAATGGCCGTGGTGCGTTGATTCACGTGAAGGACATGGCCCAAGCCATCGAAGTCGCCAACCGCATTGCCCCGGAACATTTGGAGCTTTCGGTCGCTGACCCGCAAGCCTGGCTGCCGCAGATCCGCCACGCTGGCGCTATCTTCATGGGCCGTCACACCTCCGAAGCACTGGGCGACTATTGCGCAGGCCCGAACCACGTATTGCCGACGTCCGGCACCGCGCGCTTCTCCTCGCCGCTGGGTGTGTATGACTTCCAGAAGCGTTCGTCGATCATCTTCTGCTCCGAGGCTGGTGCTTCCGAACTGGGGAAAACCGCCTCCGTGCTGGCCCGTGGCGAATCGTTGAGCGCCCACGCACGCAGCGCCGAATACCGCATCAAAGACGAAGACTTTCTACAAGGGCAGGGGAACTGAGCGATGAGCAAATTCTGGAGCCCGTTCGTCAAGGATCTGGTGCCATACGTGCCGGGCGAACAACCGAAGCTGACCAAACTGGTCAAGCTCAACACCAACGAAAACCCGTACGGCCCGTCGCCAAAAGCCTTGGCGGCGATGCAGGTCGAACTGAATGACAACCTGCGTCTGTACCCGGACCCGAACAGCGATCTGCTGAAAACAGCGGTCGCCAACTACTACGGCGTGCAGAGCAATCAGGTGTTCCTCGGCAACGGTTCGGACGAAGTGCTCGCGCACATTTTCCACGGTTTGTTGCAACACGATCAGCCGTTGCTGTTCCCGGACATCAGCTACAGCTTCTATCCGGTCTACTGCGGTCTGTACGGCATCCAGTTCGACGCGGTGCCGCTGGACGCGCAGTTCCAGATCGATCCGGCCGACTACGCCAAGCCGAATGGCGGGATCATTTTTCCCAACCCGAACGCACCTACTGGTTGCCTGCTGGCGCTGGACGCGGTCGAGCAAATCCTCAAGGCCAGCCCGGATTCGGTGGTGGTCGTAGACGAGGCCTATATCGACTTCGGCGGCGAGACGGCGATCACTCTGGTGGACCGCTATCCGAATCTGCTGGTGACGCAAACCCTGTCCAAGTCGCGTTCGCTGGCTGGTTTGCGCGTTGGTTTCGCGGTTGGGCATCCGGACCTGATCGAGGCGCTGGAGCGGATCAAGAACAGCTTTAACTCTTATCCGCTGGATCGACTTGCCATTGTCGGCGCGGCAGCGGCGTTCGAGGACCGCGAGCATTTCGACAAGACCTGCCGTCTGGTCATTGAGAGCCGTGAGTGGGTGATTGCGCAGTTGCAGGCCAAAGGATTTGAAGTGCTGCCGTCGGCGGCGAACTTCATTTTCGCCCGGCATCCGCAGCATGACGCGGCGGGGCTGGCGGCGAAACTGCGTGAGCAGGGCGGGAGTGTGCGGGGCCTCAAGCCGGGGGGGGTTGGGCGG
>NZ_CDROCK010000074.1:0-21968 GCF_977020205.1 Pseudomonas sp. AIG
AAGCAAACCGTAGGCGCTGCGCCCGGATCGATCCCGGAGCGAAGGAACCCCGAGCTTTAGCGAGTGGGCCGAACGTTGCGGCAAGCCTTTTTGGGTACTTTTTCGGCGTCTGGAAAAAGTGCCTCGCCGTAAAGGCGAAACCGCCAGCAGCACCACCCGAAGCAACGGATATACCCCCAAAACCCCAGGAACATGGTCGGCCCAAAGGCCGCCAAGCCCAAACAAAAAAAAGCCCCGCAACCACACAAGGGCGCGAGGCAAAAAATTGGTTGGTTGCGGCCAACCAAAGGAGCTCAGTCAAATACGTACAAAAGCCAAAATCAGATGCAATCCTGCGCAGCCCGCTCAAAACTCGAAGGCAAAAGATTCGAAGCCAACAAATGGCGCTCGTAAATAAACACCTTGCCGCCACTACCCGCCTTGTAAGCCTCCAGCACGTTGTCAGCCGAAACCCTGCTCGGCACCACAATCCGATAACTGCGCTGAGTCTGCGAAACCGTCGGGTTCAATGCACTCCCCTGCAACTTCGGCACAACACAATCAGCGTACTGCGCAGGCGTCTTGCTGGTCTGCAACGTCAGGCTCGGATTATTCGGCGCCGAAGCGCAACCAGCGAGCAGCAAAGAAGCAACGGCCAGAACAGGCACAAAGAAAAGACGCATCGGTGTCATCCTGAAAATAAAGGTTCGGTTCAACCGGCAACGGTTCAGCCTCACGGAGCCGCCGTCGCCATTTATGTTTTAAGTGATCAGCTCGACGCTACCAGCGCCTTGAGCGACACATCGAATTGCTGCAACGCGCTGAGTTGCAGGTCACGCTGCTTGTCGATCTGCGCAGCAATGGCCGGTGCTGCCTGGTTATGCACCCACACCGAAGGCAACTGTTTCTCGACGGCACCTTCAGCCTTGCCGATGTATTGCAGGCCGGCGTCATAGAACCGTGCAGTGAAACGCGCTTCGACCAGACTGTTCTGTTGCGTCAGCAAGCGATTGAAGGTGTCGAGCTTCACCACGATGTCTGGGTGCGCCTGCACCAGCGCATCAAGGTTGTCGTAGACCGTCACCGACAAAAACTGTTGCTGCAGCGAATTCAACACCCAGTCGATGGCCAACTCCGGATCGGAGCTGCCGACGAACGCCTCACGAATCCGCGAATCCAGCGCGTCTTTCGCACCATTGGCCGCCATGTCGTGGTAACGCTCCAGGTATTGCACGTTGTCCAGCGTGTTCTCACTGAGCAACACACCCACCGTTTGCGAATGTTGCAAGCTGGCGCTGCTGCCAGTGATGGTCTGGAAGTGACACGACCCGGCATCGGCTGCGTAAGTCGGGGCTGTGAACAGTGCGCCGCCTGTCAGCAGGGCGACAAAAGCCAGTCGGGTCAATGTGTTCATCGCGCAAATTCCTTGAGCTGCGTGTTCGATGGAGGCAATTTTCCGCCGATTGCCAACAAAGCAGAACTTGCGTTTCGTGATGGTCACTATTACTTCTAGCAATAGTTGCGCGACGTGCAGATTGATACACACTCAACCACAACGAGAAAAACATGAAATGAGGAGTTCGCCTTGAGAACGTTTGACCTGATCCGTGACGCCGTTCTGCCCGATTTCCGCGAGCGTGTGGCCGAGTATCTGGTTCAGTACGAAAACGTATTGCTGAACAAAAACATCACTGACCCGCTGCTCATCAAAGACACCGCCAACCAGTTGCGCGGTTACCTGCGCGGGCTCAACACCACCCGCGTGCTGGGCATGGCGTACTGGGAAGAGCTGGATCGTCGCGTCGTCGACACCTGGCTCGCGCCCAAGCCATGACCGACTAGACTTGCCGGGCTGCTGTCCCCGTCAGTCGAACCGGAGGTGCCCCATGAGCAACACCGAACCCACTACTTTCAACGGCTGGGCCGCCACTGCGGCCGGTGCACCACTGGAGCGTTACAGCTTTGATCCCGGCACGTTGGGCGAAGAAGACGTGGAAATCGCCGTGGAATACTGCGGTGTCTGCCACTCCGACCAATCGCTGATCGACAACGACTGGGGCATCAGCCGCTATCCGTTTGTGCCGGGCCACGAAGCCGTTGGCAAAATCGTGCGCATGGGCCCGCAAGTGCGCGGCCTGAAGATGGGTCAACGCGTCGGCATCGGTTGGTACAAGGGCAGCTGCATGCACTGCTCGTCGTGCATGTCCGGCTCGCAACAACTGTGCGGCACTGCGCAACCAACGATCATTGGCAGCAACGGCGGTTTTGCCGACCGCTTGCGCTCGCATTGGGCCTGGGCGATTCCGGTGCCGGACAATCTCGACCCGGCCATGGTCGGGCCATTGTTTTGCGCCGGTTCCACGGTGTTCAACCCGCTGCTGCAGTTTGGCGTCAAACCCACTGACCGCGTCGGCGTGGTCGGGATTGGCGGCCTAGGCCATTTGGCTTTGCGTTTTCTCAATGCCTGGGGCTGCGAAGTCACCGCGTTTACCTCATCACTGAACAAGCAGGACGAAGCCAAACGCCTCGGCGCGCACAACGTCGTCGCTTCGACCGACAGCAATGCGCTGAATGCGATCGCCGGTACGCTGGACTTCCTGCTGGTCAGTGCCAACGCCGACCTCGACTGGACCGCCATGCTCGCCACGTTGCGCGCCAACGGCCGTCTGCACTTCGTCGGCATCGTGCCCAGCGCGATTCCGGTGCACGTGTTCAATCTGATTCCCCAACAAAAATCCCTCTCCGCCTCCCCGGTGGGTTCGCCGGCGACCATGGCAACCATGCTCGAGTTTTGCGCGCGGCATCAGATTCTGCCGCAGGTCGAGATGTTTCCCATGAGCAAGGTCAACGAGGCCGTCGACCATTTACGCAGTGGCAAGGCGCGCTATCGCGTGGTGCTCGACGCCAGTCAATAACGGATCGGCGCGGCGGCGGATGCCTGCCGCGCCCTCCCCGCTGCCAGCGGTCTGCGCGGCAACGCGACCTCTGCGAAAATACCGCCCGAACGCTTACAATCGCCGGTCTCACTGCCAATCAGACAGGCTCATCAAGAAATGCCGCTCGACCCACCTACGATGTTGACCATTTCCATCGCCCTCGCAGCCGCTGCCGCGCTGTATCTGGCGATCGAATGGCGCAGCATTCGTGAGCCTTCGCTGCTGTTCTGGAGCGCCGGTTTCGCCACCATCACCGTCGGTTCCACCCTGGCCCTGCTGCGCAGCAGCGGCTTTTTATTGATCGGCATCTGGTTCGCCAACGGCTTGCTGGTGACCGCGCATTTCCTGTTCCTGCTCGGTGTGGCGCGCTTCACCCAGATACGCCTGTCGCCGGCCTGGTACCTGATCTTCGTCAGCTGGCTGGTCATGCTGTTGTTGCCGGACGGGCCGCTGTGGTCGAAGGTGATGCTGGCGGCCAATTCGTTACTGGTGGCGCTGTCGACCCTCAAGGCCAGCTCGCTGCTGCGCCCTCATGGCAAATCATTGAGCGTCGGCGCAGTGCAACTGCGTTACGTGCTGCTCGGCCACGGGATTTTCTATGTCGCCAAAGCCTTGACCGTGGTGGTCCCCGGCACGCTGATCGATCTGGCGGCGTTTCGTGGCGAGATCATCCAGATTTCTCTGGTCGAGGGCGCGATGGCAATCATGTTGATCGCCTTGTCGATGACCGGCACCGAACGTTATCGCCGGGAAAAACAGATCGCCCGCCTCGCCGAACGCGACCCGCTGACGGCGCTGTACAACCGTAGAGCCTTGGAAAAGCGTGCGCCGCGCCTGCTCGAACACGTTTCGCCGGAGCATCCTGGCGCTTTGCTGTTGATCGATATCGACAATTTCAAACTGGTCAACGACCAGTATGGCCACACCGCCGGTGACCGTTTGCTGATCGCCCTGAGCGAGATGATCCGCTCGGTGCTGCCGCGCAATGCGCTGACGGCGCGCCTGGGCGGTGACGAGTTTGTCATTCTGTTAAACAGCGCATCGAGCGAGCGCGTCATGGAACTGGGCAACGCCTTGCGCGAGCAGTTTATGAGCATGACCGCACAGACATTCCCCACCACCGCAGCCGTGACCCTGAGCATCGGCGCCAACCTGTTCGACAAAGCGCCTGCCAACCTCACCGCGCTGATCGAACAAGGCGATGCCGCCCTCTACGAATCGAAACGCGGCGGACGCAATCGCCTGCGCCTGACCGGACTCACCACTCCAGGATAATAAAAAGCATGTCCAGCCTCGATACTCCGCTGCAAGACCTCGCCGCGCCCGAAGGCGTTTGTTACGGCTGCGGCGGCCGCAACCCGCATGGCCTGCACGTCAAAAGCCACTGGCATGAAGACGGCGTGCACGTCATTGCCGAACACCTGCCGGAGGCCAAGTACTGCGGCTGGCCGGATCTGGTCTACGGGGGGCTGATCGCGATGCTGGTCGACTGTCACTCCAACTGGACAGTCATGGCCTACCACTACCGCGCGGAGAACCGCGAACCCGGCAGCTTGCCGCGCATTGACTGCGTTACTGGCAACCTTGGCATCAAGTTCATCAAACCGACGCCGATGGGCGTGCCGCTGGTTTTACGGGCGAAAGTCGAGGGTGAGGTTGGGCGCAAGACGCGGGTGATCTGCGAGGTGTATGCGGGGGATGTGCTGACGGCGGTGGGTGATTCGGTGTTTGTGCGGGTCGATACCGGGCAACTGGCGGATGCGGCGCATGGGCGTTAAGTCCCGCCGACGCGGGTGCACAAGCGTCACTCGATTGCCGCATGGGCAATTGCTTGCACCTGTAACGCTTCGCAGACTTCCACGTTGAGAGCCACAAAACGATCCCAGCTATAAGCCTGACGGTAATGCAACTGATACTGCCGATCGACGCGGCAAATATCCGGACGTTCGTTGTAGATACCACAGCCCTTGTTGGTCGCATTGTAGTGCCGGCAGGTGCCGTCGCCGCGATCAAGGGCGCGGGTTTGCTCCGCCATACCGACCTTTTGGCAACATAGGCCGCATTGCGTGCAGGGAAAAGCAAGGGAACTCGAGGTCATGGCAACGCCACAAAAGTGCTGAAACAGGCCCGTGCGCAAGGCACGGGCCGGTTCATCAGGCAGGGATTGGATCAAGCTGGGTTTTTTGACCATTCGCCACGGCGGCGACGTCCTGAAGGCGTTTCTCTGTCGACAACACCAGATTGCCGTCCTGGTCGAGAATCGCGGTATCGATCATGGCTTTGAGCAACTGGGCAAATTTGACGGAGCGGAATACCACGTTTTTGCTGTCGTCCGAGTATGTGCGGAAGTCCACACCGTCGTTGTCGAGGACTTTTTTCAGCTCAGCCACGGCGCGACGCAGTTGCGAGCTGACCTTGGAGAACGTGGTGTTGGCCAGCGAGGTGACTTTTTCAATCGCCTTGAGCTTGTTCGCCATCAACTCGGCTTGATCGCGGAGGGTGCGAGCCTGCTCGAGGTTGCTGCGGGCGGTGTTCAGGGCTTCTTCGCCCTTGTTGCCCATCACGTGACCAAAAATGGCCAGTGCCGGACCTGCAACGATCCCGCCCAACACCATCATGCCACCGGCCATGCCGTAACCACCGGCGGCCAGCGAGCCGCCACCCAGCCACGCCAAGGTGGCGTTGGTCGCGGCCACACCACCCAGCGAAGAAATGGCCGTACCGGTGCTCGCGGTGGCCAGCAGCATGGTGCCGTTGTAGGCGCCGAAGGCCAACGCTGCGCCGCCACCCAAGCCTGCGCCCAGGCCCAGCCCGGCGTCCTTGAGCGCCTGATAGTCCTGACGCAGACCCGCCAGCGTCTTGTTGGAGAAATCACCCGCCGTCAGCTTGTCCAGCTCCGGGCTTTCGCCGAGTTCGACGTTCTTCACCCGCTCGAACGTCTCGATGAACTCAACGATGACGCCGTTGAAAGCGCGCAGCTTGCGCTGACCGTAATCTTCCAGCGTGCTGTTGGTCGACTGACGCTGGTCTTCGACCTTGCGGTTGGCCGACTCCACCATGGAGCTGGCGTCGTTGTTGATGTCCTTGGCGTTGCTGTGGTCGACAGCGCCGCTGATGCCTTTGACCGCGCCGTAAATACCGGCAATGGCCGCCGCACCGATAATCAATGGAAGAGGCATGATCTGTTCCTTATTCGAGAATGATGGAAATGGTTTTGCTGACTTCCTGGTTCAGCGTTTCAGCACGCTCCAACAGGTCATCGAAGATGAAGTCTTCCAATTGATGGTGACGCTGATATTCCTTGAGCAATGCCCACTCGATGCTGGAGATATGCCCGTCGCGCAACGCCACCAGCAACAGTTCGAACAGGATCACTTTCGGTGCACTCAGCAACTCGAACGTCTTGCCCTTGAGCAATTCCTTGAGCACCGTCGTCGCTGCCTGCACCCGCGTTTCCGGTTTCTCCATTTTTGGAATCGGATAGGTCTTGAGCACCTCGATCAAACGCTCGCGAACGTCCGAGGTCAGCGTAAATGCTGCGAAACTCAGGCCGAAGGTATTCGTCCGGGCGGCACCGGCAGAGCTCTCCAGCTCGGCAATCAGCTCGCGCTCCTGATCGTCCTCACGGATGGACAAGGCATTGAGGTCGGTGCTTGAGCTGAACTCGTCGGAGGTCTTGCCGTCCCACAGCAACGGCTTGTCGGCCATCGCCAGCAGTCGCGACAGCTCCAGCAAATGTTTTTTGTCCACATCGGACAGCAGCTTGATCAGCATTGAAGGGTCGTCCTTTTTTCACGGTGGGTCTGTGAGTACAGAGGCGGTTACAACACCAGCGGACTGTCGGAATTCATGAAGTCATCGAACTCGGACATCGTCTGGAATTGCAGTTGTTTACCTAACAGGGTTGCGTATTGATTGATGCTGGCGGCGAAGACATCAGCATCGGTGTCAGTGCAACTGATGGCGACCAGCAACTGCCGGGTTTCCATTTGCAGTTGCGGCAATTCACGCCCCATGAAGGCGTCCAGTTGCGCCTGCTCCAGCGCAATGCGCTCACGCGCGGCGCCCTCGATGAGTCGCACTCGCTTGAGTTGCTCACGAGAAAGCTCAACACCGCGCGCGGCATCAAGGACGCTCTGATAGAACATCGAGGACAGCGTGTAGCCGATCATCCCGCCAATGGCGGCGCCCACGAACGGAATCGGGATCGCCACTTGACCGAGTGCGGCCATCATGCCGCTGGAGAGCATTCCGGCGCCTTTCTCGCCCACTTCGGTCAGCAGTTGCGCCTCACTGATTTCACCGGTGACGTAGCGTTTGACCGAGCTGGCCAGTGACAGGCAGATGTTGATCGCCAATGTCGGCGCGCTGGTGTTGGCCAACTGCCGTGCAAACGTGTTGCCGGACTGTTGCATGCCACCCTTGAGGGCCGATCCGGCAAACGCTGTGGCATACCCCAGAGCGCCGGCCTTTACGGTGTCGATACCCGCATCCTTGAGCGCGTCACTGACGTCCTTCTCGCCTTGCGCCGCGGCAAAAAGGTTTTGCAGCAGGGAAATGCTGCCGCCAATCACGGCGCCATACCTGGCACCTTCAAGGCCCGCCCGGTGCGCCGTGCTGCCGATATCCATCAACGTCGCCAGCTCGGGATGCTCGCGATAGAAAATGGCGTCTTCGGTGGTCAGGCCGCTGTCGCGGGTGTCTTGCGCCAGGTTGTCGTAGTTGTCGGCTTCGCGGCGTAGCTTGTCCGCCGCCTTCTGGTTGCCGCTCGCTTCTGCCTTATCGGCGTTCAGTCGGCGCTGACGGGCCTGCTTCTGGCAATAATCGGCGGCAGTTTCAGGCTGAAAATCAGCCGAGGCGACGCGCTGCTCATAGGTCTGCGCCTGCTTTTGCCACTTGCTGACCTGTTCGGGATTTTCCGGATTGCTGCCGGCCTGTTCGATGCGGGCGCGCAGTTTTTTGGCTTCTTCAGCGAAGTACTGCTTGTCGCCCTCGAACTGCTCTGTCGGCAGCTCCAGTTTGGTACCGCGATAACGGGCAAACTCGCCGTTTTCCTGAGCGATCTTATCGAGCAGGAGATCGCGGTTGCCGACGAACTTCATCTGCGATTGCGACCCTTCGATCACAACGCCGTCGAGCAGTTGAACCCGATCGACGACATTGTGGTTCTTGCCGAACTGCGCCAGATCGTCAGTGCGGGAGGTGCGCACCTTGGAGCCGCTGATGATCGCCTCGGCATTGTCGCGGCTGGTGGCGGCGACCTCAGCGCTGAACCCGGCCTGCTGCTTGATGTTCTGCGCGGCATACCCGGGGTCTTCATTGACTTTGTGCTTGGCGATATCGGCCAGGCCTTTGGCAAGTTTCTCGCCGGTTTCATGATCGAAGCCGCGAAAGCCCTTGATGTATTCCGCATGGGCGCTGCCATACCGCTGCACGGTCTCGCGGGACGCCAGTGCTACCGTTGCACCGAAAATATCCTTGGCGATTTCGTCCCGGTGGCTGTCCGGCGCAGCATTGTCAGCATCAGTATCGTGAGTACTCATTAAGCCTCCTGGCAGGCATTTGATGGTGTCGCAGGGATGGGTGATGCATACAACGCGGCCATGCTGTCGAGTCTGGCCTTGATGCTGTGAATCCAGCTTTGGGGTTCAAGCAACCGAATGTGTTCGCCCAACCCGAAAACCCACCACAGGGTTTCCTGATCGTTCGGCACTTGCGCGCGCAAACTCAGCCAGTCACTGCCAGGCAGCGGTTGCAAAGTCTGTTCAGGTGCGATGGGGGTTTCGCGTAACAGCCAGGCCACCTGAGGCGAAACTTCCGCCAGCAGCGTGTGCAGCTGCACTGGGCTGGGGTTGTTGAATCCGCCGCTGAGAATGTACTGGTCAACTTCGAATTGCGGTGTCTCGCGAGCCGGCGCCTCAAGGCAGTCAGCTTGTTCGATTCGATGCAAGGCGAACTGGCGCTGGTCGCTGTAGCCATCGACGGTACCGATCAGATAGCTCACGGAGTGCCGGGAAATCATGCCGGCCGGATGTATGAGCAACGACTTGTGCTCACCCTTGCTGCGGCTCAGGTAGCGAATCTGCAGCTGTCGCGTTTCCAGCAGCGCCGTCGCCACTTCGGCCCAGATCAGCGGATCGACTTCTGCAGGCTGCAGCGCTTTGCCATTGGGTAATGCGCGCACACGCTTGGGCCAGTTCGCGAGGTTATTGTGGGCAAGCCCTTCAATCTGTCGATGGGCGAGATCGAAATGCGGCGCCAGCAACTGATGCACACTCGGCGGCAGCAATTTGCCCAGATGACTTTCCGCGAGCACAAAGGCCAACGCCGTTGGCGTGTCCAGAGCCGGGAAGTCGAATGGCGGCGTGTCCCTGGAAAAGCTCCAGCGAAAGGGACGCTGACGCTCATCACATTGCAGCGGAAAGTCCAGCGACAGACGCCCGACAAGATCGCGCTGCAAACTGCGCAAATCGATATCGAACTGTTCGGCTTTGAGCTTTTCCAGTAACTCGGTGGTGGAAATGCTTTTCGGTGCTCGCGGGATCAGTCGCAACAGGGCCAAGTGCCTGAACAACCGATCTTTTGGATCTGACATGGGGTATCGACCTTGATCGTCCAGCAGCGTCATTTCGCTGCCTGACATTCCTTTTGGTGGCTTTTTAACACTATTGTTCGATGGCAGACAAGGCGAATAGCCATCACCGATCATGATGCGGACTCACTGGCCGCCCGAAAACGGTTTTGCGCCCTCTCGCGCTCCAGCTCCTTGCGCAGCTCGTCGACAGCCTGACTGCGCTTCATGATCACCACACCCACCACCACGCCGATGGCGAAGGAAATCAACTCTTTCATAAACAAACCTCACGAATGATTGGTGTCGTCAGGCGCAATCATTCAACGAGCCAGCGACATTCTGTGTCGCGTGGTTTTTTCTGTTGCCTTTTCCCGGTCGAAAAAAAAGCACCGCAAGGGTGCTTTATGGTTTAACGCTGATCAGCGTGTCAGGTTCGTCACCTTCGCTCGCGCCGAATGCAGCTTTTTATAGCTCTCGATCAAACGCAAATGCCGATCCTGCCCTTCCAGCTTCATGCTGGTCGGCGTCAGGCCATAGAAGCGCACGCTGCCGTTGACCGAGCCAATCGCCGCGTCCATCCGCTCATCGCCGAACATGCGGCGGAAGTTGGCTTCGTAGTCTTCCAGTTGCAGATCCTCGTCCAGTTCCATCTCCAGCACGACGTTGACCGCTTGATAGAACAAGCCACGCTCAACGGTGTTGTCGTTGTATTGCAGGAACGCTTCGACCAGGTCTTTGGCCTGTTCGTACTTCTGCAGCGCGAGGCAGATCAGCAGGCGCAGTTCCAGAATGGTCAGCTTGCCCCATGGCGTGTTGTCGTCGAACTCGACGCCGATCAGCGTGGTGATCTCGGTGTAGTCGTCCTGCTCGCTGTTTTCCAGGCCTTGGGCGAGGTTGCGCAAGCCGACCTTGCTGAGGTTGTGCAGGTTGAGGATGTCGGCACGGAATTGCAGGGCTTTGTTGGTGTTGTCCCAGATCAGGTCTTCGACCGGGTAGATCTCCGAGTAATCCGGCACCAGAATCCGGCAGGCCTTGGCACCGATGTGCTCGTAGACCGCCATGTAGACTTCCTTGCCCATGTCTTCGAGGATGCCGAACAGCGTCGCGGCTTCTTCGGCGTTGGAGTTTTCGCCTTGACCGGAGAAGTCCCACTCGACGAATTCGAAATCAGGCTTGTCGCTGAAGAAGCGCCACGAGACCACACCGCTGGAATCGATGAAGTGTTCGACGAAGTTGTTCGGCTCGGTGACGGCCTGACCCGAGAACGTCGGCTGCGGCAAGTCATTCAGCCCCTCGAAACTGCGGCCCTGCAGCAGTTCTGTGAGGCTGCGTTCCAGCGCCACTTCCAGGCTCGGGTGCGCGCCGAACGAGGCGAACACGCCGCCGGTGCGCGGGTTCATCAGGGTCACGCACATCACCGGGAATTCACCGCCCAGCGACGCATCCTTGACCAGCACCGGGAAGCCCTGCTCTTCCAGGCCTTTGATGCCGGCGAGGATGCTCGGGTACTTCTCCAGCACTTCTTGCGGCACGTCCGGCAGGGCCATTTCGCCTTCGAGGATTTCGCGTTTGACCGCGCGCTCGAAAATTTCCGACAGGCACTGCACCTGCGCTTCGGCGAGGGTGTTGCCGGCGCTCATGCCATTGCTGAGGTAAAGGTTTTCGATCAGGTTGGACGGGAAGTACACCACTTCGTTGTCGGACTGGCGCACAAACGGCAGCGAGCAAATGCCGCGCTGGGTATTGCCGGAGTTGGTGTCGAACAGGTTCGAGCCGCGCAACTCGCCGTCACGGTTGTAAATCTTCAGGGTGTATTCGTCGAGGATCTCGCTCGGCAACTCGTCTTTCGGCCCCGGCTTGAACCATTGCTCGTCCGGATAATGCACGAACTCGGCGTTGGCGATGTCTTCGCCCCAGAACTGATCGTTGTAGAAGAAGTTGCAGTTCAGGCGCTCGATGAATTCGCCCAATGCCGAGGCCAGTGCGCCCTCTTTGGTCGCGCCCTTGCCGTTGGTGAAGCACATCGGTGAGTGCGCGTCGCGGATGTGCAGCGACCAGACGTTGGGCACGATGTTGCGCCACGAAGCGATTTCGATCTTCATGCCGAGGTCGGCGAGAATGCCCGACATGTTGGCGATGGTCTGCTCCAGCGGCAGGTCCTTGCCGGCGATGAAGGTGCCTGCGTCCGAACCGGCCACCGGCATCAACAGCGCCTGCGCATCGGCGTCGAGGTTGTCGACTTCTTCGATGATGAATTCCGGGCCGGTCTGCACCACCTTCTTCACCGTGCAGCGGTCGATGGAGCGCAGGATGCCCAAGCGATCTTTTTCGGAAATGTCCGCCGGCAACTCGACCTGAATCTTGAAGATCTGGTTGTAGCGGTTTTCCGGGTCGACGATGTTGTTCTGCGACAGGCGAATGTTCTCTGTCGGGATGTTGCGGGTGTCGCAGTACAACTTCACAAAGTAAGCCGCACACAACGCCGACGACGCCAGAAAGTAGTCGAACGGCCCCGGTGCCGAGCCATCGCCCTTGTAGCGGATGGGCTGATCGGCGATCACCGTGAAGTCGTCGAACTTGGCCTCAAGTCGAAGGTTGTCGAGAAAATTGACCTTGATTTCCATGCGGGATTACCAGAATACGGCTAAACGAATGGCCGCCATTATCCGGTTTTTGCGCCGGAAGTCTTGCCCTTTCGGGAATCGCCGCTGATCGGCGCGTGGCACTCGGGGAGGCAAATCACGCGGGTTTCACTACGCTTTCAATGCAGTCGCCCAGAAGAATCTGAACATTGCGCCCGCGCCGTGGTTCTAGATTCAGAAGACAGCGGATCAAGGACGAGCACATGGACCTTTCCAGCTATGCAGCCCCGCTTCCACCGCGCCAGAGCGCCGTCACCCGTCGCCTGGCCTTCGCGGTCGGTGCGCTGTTTGTCAGCGGCGTGATCGCGGCGACCGTGGCCCTGCTCGGCATTGCCGAACGCCTCGACAACGACGAGATCAACAAAACCCGCTTTTACTCGGCTCGCGCGCTGGAAAACCGCATCACTGCCTCGAAAAACTACATCACCAGCTACGCCTACTGGACCACCGCTTACGAGCATCTGAGCGGTCAGGTCGACACCGACTGGGCCTACACCGAGCAGAACGTCGGCAAGACCCTGTTCACCAGTGACGGTTATGACGGCGTGTTCGTGCTCGACCGTGAAGGCACCCGCTACGCGGTGGTGCGCGGGCAAATGCTCGATGCCGAGTTGTCCGCGTTTGTGCAATTGAGCGCCACAGCGTTGCTCGATGAGGTGCTGGGGCAAAGTGATCTGACCAAACCAGTCAGCCGCTATTCATTGTTCGAAGGCTGGCCGGCGCTGGTGTCGGCGGCGGCGATCATACCCAACGATGAGCGGCCACTGGGTGATCCGCAGACCTCTTCGGTGCTGGTGTTCGTCGACAAACTCACGCCGACCAAATTGCGTCTGATTGGCAGCGGTTACGGCTTGAACAACCTGACCCTGGCGCCGGACGAGACGATCGACCCGCAGCGCCCTCGGGTGCCGCTGGACAGCACCGGTTACAGCCTGGTCGCGGACCTGGAGCGGCCCGGGCAACACTTATTGTGGTCATTGCTACCGCCACTCGGCGCAACGATTGTGGTGCTGATGCTGCTGACCGCGTACTTCTTCCGCCACGCCTTGCGTTCATCGCAGTACGTCGACCAGAGTTTTGCCGTCATGCAAACCTCCAATCAAGCGCTGGAAAACGCCAACCGTGAGCTCGAAGCGAGCGAAGAACGCTTTCGCGCGGTGGCCGAAGCCGCGTCGGACTGGATCTGGGAGGTCGATCGCGCCCTCGCGCTGACCTACCTGTCGGCGCGTTTCAGCGAAGTAACCGGTTACCCGCAAACCCTGTGGCTGGGGCAAGACATCGGCCAGTTGCTGTTTTGCGACACCACGCCACTGGAACTGTGGCTGAGGAATCTCATCGAGGAAGACAGCGCCAGTGATTTACGCTGCACCTACCGTGACCACGCCGGCCAGCAACGCCATTGTCGACTGTCGGCCCGGCCGATTTACCAACAGCACGCGGTCATCGGTTATCGCGGTACCGCCAGCGACATCACCGACGAAGTCGCCGCCCATGCGCAGATCCAGCATTTGTCGATGCACGACGCCCTCACCGGCCTGCCCAATCGCAACAAGCTTGCGCGTTATCTGGATGAAGCGCTGCTGCTCAAAGAGCACGCGCCGCCACTGTCACTGCTGATGATCGACCTCGATAACTTCAAGCCGATCAACGATTCGCTCGGTCACCCGGCCGGTGACGCCGTGCTGCAGGAAGTTGCCGTGCGCCTGCGTGAGTGCACCCGCGAACACGACATCGTCGCGCGACTGGGCGGCGACGAATTCATCGTGGTGCTCAACGGTATGGACAGTCCGCACGAAATCGACAAATTCTGCACCCGCCTGATCGGCAGCCTGCATCAACCGGTGGTCTTCGAACACCATCCGCTGCACATCGGCGCCAGCATTGGCATCGCGCTCAGTCGCCGCCACGGTTACGTACCCAGCGACCTGATCCGCTACGCCGATATCGCCCTGTATCAGGCCAAATCCGAGGGCAAGAACACCTGGTGTTATTTCGAAGCGCACATGAGCGACCAGATCCAGACCCGCCGGCAAATGGAAGATGACCTGCGTCACGCGCTCAAGCACAACGAGTTCATCCTGCACTATCAGCCGCGCTACAAGGTCGATGGCAAACACATCGTTTCGGTCGAAGCACTGGTGCGCTGGCAGCATCCCACCAAAGGCCTGCTCGGCCCGGATCTGTTCATTCCATTGGCGGAGCAGACTGACCTGATCGTCCCGCTCGGTCGCTGGGTGTTGCGCGAAGCCTGCGAAACCGCATTGGGCTGGCCGGAGGACATTCTGCTGTCAGTCAATCTGTCGCCCGCGCAGTTTGCCGTCAGCAACGTGGTCGAGGATGTTCGCGAAGTGCTGGTGCAAACTCGTTTTCCGGCGAGTCGCCTGGAACTGGAGATCACTGAAAACGTGATGCTCAACGACACCGACGGCGCCTTGACGACCATGAACGCCCTGAAAGAACTCGGCGTGCGCCTGAACATGGACGACTTCGGCACCGGCTACTCATCCCTCGGCTACCTGCGCGCCTACCCGTTCGACGGGATCAAGATCGACAAGCGCTTCATTGCCTCGATCAGCAGCGGCACCAATGATCGCGCGGTGGTGCAGGCGAT
This sequence comes from Pseudomonas sp. AIG, assembly GCF_977020205.1. Taxonomy (NCBI): domain Bacteria; kingdom Pseudomonadati; phylum Pseudomonadota; class Gammaproteobacteria; order Pseudomonadales; family Pseudomonadaceae; genus Pseudomonas; species Pseudomonas sp. AIG. The sequence goes on from NZ_CDROCK010000074.1 coordinate 14,743, forward strand.
CATCGGTCTGGGCAAAGCCATGGGCCTGACGGTGACCGCCGAAGGGGTCGAGACCGAGGAACAACTGGATATTCTCGGCGCCGATCAATGCAACGAAGTGCAGGGTTATTTCATGAGTCGGCCGATCGACAAAGTGGCGTTTGCGCGACTTTTGCTGGACTCAAGAGGCGCCCCACTCAAGCCGAAAAAGGGACGCGTGACCTGAGCGGTTCAACCGTGCGTTCGCCCCGTGTCACCGGTAAACACATTGCCTGCATCACGCACTAACTGCCGCCACTCGGCGCTGGTGATCAGACCTTGCTCTTCCATTTCATCGGCTGCCTTGAGCAGTTCGTCATACTGTACTTCCGGGTCCAGACGCATCTGCGCTTGCGTCGCCAGTTCTCGCCATGCCGCCAGTTTTTCTTTTTTTGCGCTGATCGAACATCGGGAATGATCTCGAGGGGGACTTCCTCCATAGAAAGACATGAGACCCCAGTGGTTCAGCGTAATCGACGGATGGATTGCTCACTTCAAAGGGGTAGTACTGATCAGCAATGCAGGAAACTCCACCAACCCCTGTGGGAGCGAGCCTGCTCGCGAAAGCGGATTGTCTGCACCGAAAATATTGGCTGACCCACCGCCATCGCTTGCAGGCAAGCTCCCACAGGGTTTGCGCTGATCAGCAATGATGGATACACCACCGAACCCTGTAGGAGTGAGCCTGCTCGCGATAGCGGATTGTCTGTGGCGTATGTGTTGGCTGACACACCGCTATCGCGAGCAGGCTCACTCCTACAGGGATTTGGGCGGTTTTTCAGAACTTCTCGGCCACGCGCCGGTACGGATAATCCGGATCCCGGTACTTGCCCGGCTTCTGCCGTTTGGGCAGCTCGATTTTCTCGCGTTTCACGTCCTCATACGGAATGCGACTGAGCACATCGGTGATGATGTTCAGCCGCGCACGGCGCTTGTCGTTGGAGTCGGCGACCAGCCACGGCGCGTGTTCGGTGTCGGAGTGTTTGAACATTTCATCCCGCGCCCGTGAGTAGTCGTACCAGCGGCTGTAGGACTTCAGGTCCATCGGCGTCAGTTTCCAGGTCTTGCGGCCGTCATTAATGCGCGCCTCCAACCTGCGTGTCTGCTCTTCGGGGCTGACCTCCAGCCAGTACTTGAGCAGGATCACCCCGGACTGGACGATCGCGTGTTCGACCCAGGGAATTGATTTGAGGAATTTGTCCGCCTGATCGTCGGTGCAGAAGCCCATCACCCGCTCGACGCCGGCGCGGTTGTACCAGCTGCGATCGAAGATCACCACTTCGCCCGCCGCGGGTAGATAAGGCAGATAACGCTGCACATGCATCTGGCTTTTCTCGCGATCGGTCGGCGCCGGCAGCGCCACTACGCGGAAGACTCGCGGGCTGACGCGCTCGGTCAGCGCCTTGATAGTGCCGCCCTTGCCGGCGCCATCGCGGCCTTCAAAGACGATGCAGACCTTGACGCCCTTGGCGATCACCCACTCCTGCAACTTGACCAGCTCAACGTGTAACTTGCGCAGTTGATCGAGGTAATCCTTGTTTTTCAGCTTGGGACTTTCAGGCGCCGTGGCGGCCTTCTTTTTGCCTTTTGCCATGACCTTGGCCTCTCTCCAGTAAATGCAGAAACAGAGTGTTGATTGACGGGACAAACCAGACACGTGAGGTTAGTCCATGCCGTGCTGATTGCCATTGCCGGGCGAAAAGCCAAATTGCCATGTGTTTCGTTCGTTCTTTGTTACGTCGCACTGTTCATTGCCCGTTCTTGCCTGCCTGGAGTTTCTCGATGCCGTCGCCCAAATCCCTGCCCACCGCCCTGCTCGGCCTGGCCCTCGCCTGCCCGGCCATGGCTGAGACTCAAGGTCTGGAGTTGGGGCAAGTACTGATTTCGGCAGATGAGCAACGGAGTTCCGACGCCAGTGTTGAAGAAGCCCGGGCCCGCCTGGAACAAGTGCCCGGCGGCACCAACGTGGTCGACATGCGTCAGCCGTTGCAGGGCCGCGTGGCGAGCAATCAGGATGTGCTGGCGTATCAGCCGGGGGTTTATGCGCAGTCGGCGGGCAATGAAGGCGTGAAAATCTCGGTGCGTGGCTCAGGCATCAACCGCGCGCCGGGCGCCCACGCATCGGGGCTGTACACGATGCTCGACGGTCTGCCGCTGAGCGGTCCGGGCGGCACGCCGTACGAATTGCTCGAACCGCTGTGGGTCGATCATGTTGAAGTGCTGCGCGGTGCCAACGGTTTTGATCGCGGTTCGCTGGCACTGGGCGGCGCCATCGATTACGTCAGCCACACCGGCTACAACGCGCCGAAACTGCAAGTGCGCTACGCCACCGGCAGCCACGGTTATCAGCAGCGTCAGGTCAGTTCCGGGCAAGTGCTCGGCGACTTCGACTACTACGTGTCGCTCACCGACTCCAACGCCGACGGCTACCAGGATCACACCGCCAGCGAAAGCAAAGGCGTGATCGCCAATTTCGGCTATCGCTTCAACCCGAACCTGGAAACCCGCTTCTATATCCGCTACCGCGAAACCGACAACGACCTCGCCGGCCGCGTGACCAAGCACTCCATCGAACACTCGCCTCGCGCGGCCAACCCGTCCTATGTGGCACGCGATGACAGCCGCAAACAACCGGGCAGCACCTTCATCGGCAACAAGACCACCTATTACATCGACGACGATTCGAGCATCCAGACCGGCCTCGTCTACCACGACTACCCGATGGATCTGCGCGAAGGCTCGAACCGCTTGAAAGTCGCCTACACCGACGTCAGCGGCACTTTCGACTACAAACGTCGCGATACGATTCTCGGCATGGAAAGCCGCAGCAACGTCGGCCTGCGCTTGACCAAACATCTGCCCAACGACGGCGCCAGCGAGTTCGTGCGCATCCCCTCCGGCAACACCGCCAGCTACGTGCCCGGCACGCGCATGCGCAACTTCACCTATCAGGGTTCCGACACCGTGCTGCACTTCGGCAACGACCTGGAAATCGCCGACGACCTGTGGCTGACCACCGGTCTCGCCGCCATCTACACCCGCCGCGAAAGCGCTGTGACCTACCCGCAAAGCGGCGGCAAAACCAGCATGAACGACTGGGACTACGCGCCGCGCCTGGGCCTGCGCTACCAGATCACCCCGGACCTGCAAGTGTTCGGCAACCTCAGCCGCTCGGTTGAGGCGCCGCATCCGTGGTCGCTGATCTACAGCTCCAACGTGCGCTTTCCGTTTGATAGCGGCGCTGCGACCGGTACGCAGAAAGACCCGATCGAATTGCAAAATCAGACCGCGACCACACTGGAACTGGGCGGTCGTGGTGACAGCGCGGTCGGTGAGTGGAGTCTGGCGTGGTATTACGCGCAGGTGCGGCATGAATTGCTGTCGGTGTTGCCGGATGCCAATGCCGTCACGCCGTATGAGTTGAACGCCAGCCCGACCGTGCACCAAGGCGTTGAAGCGAGCCTGAACAGCAAACTCTGGTCGGCTGCCGATGGCCGTCAGTTGAGCTTGCGACAGGCGTATACCTTCAGTGATTTCCACTATCGCGATGACGATCGTTTTGGCGACAACCGATTGCCGGGGCTGCCGATGCATTACTACCAGGGCGAATTGCGTTACGACTGGCCGCAGGGGTTCTTTGCGGCGATGAATACGCAACTGGTGTCCAAAGTGGCGGTGGATTACGCCAACAGTTATTACGCCGATCCTTACGCACTGTTTGGCGCGACGCTGGGTTACAACGCGCCGAAGGGTGACTGGCAGGGCTGGGTAGATATGCGCAACTTGACCAACAAGCACTACGCGGCAACGGTCACCCCCGGGTATGACGACAAAGGTCTGGATGCGGCGCGGTCTACGCCGGGTGAAGGGATGGGGGTTTATGTTGGGGTTTCGTGGAGTTTGTTGTGAGTGGCATTCCATCCATACTCTCGAAAAAACGCTCAATATTTTAGGGCGTTATTATCTGCTGGAGCCTCTCCAGGCTTTCATCGCTAATAATGGTCGCGGCATAACAGACAAAGTCTACCGTTGCAGTTTTGCTGCCTTCTCCCGCGATGACAAACTCAATGACTGCCTGGCAGGGAGTGCTGGCAGCACTGTTCACCCAGTTATTTTCCGCTGCCTGATCTTCAAACTGTACAGTTGTATTAAGTCGTGATGGCTCTGATGACAGAATCTGCGACTTGCCTTTCTCAACCAGCAAGCCGTCACCCTTAATCCTGACTTGATTCTTGATATCCAGGTCGGACACCAGGCTCACTTTCCTGATAGCGGCATCAACGCCCCCACTGTTAGTAATCAATAGTGAAATGTGAGAGGGCGTACTGGAGATCACAGCCCCCTCAAGCGACACTTCTCGACCTTTCCAGGAGTCATAAGTAAAACTTGCTCCCGCCGCGACGATACCGACTGCCGCCAACGCTTCAGAAAAAACAGTGATCACCACTCTATTCTTCAACGTCCACTGCAAAAATCTGCGCCACCCCGCGCACATCCGGGATTTCGTATTTACAACGGCCAAGTAGCTGTGCCTGCACAAAGAGACGAATTGCATCTGACACCTATCAATCAGTCACTAAAGTGCTCAACCTTGAAGTGCTTCCATTTAACCTCATCGAAGTAATTTGGGTCATCCAGAAATCGTTCAATCATGCCAATATCCAATGGCATGAAGTCCTCCACCAAAACAAACCAGAGCGCATGCCTTGCCTCCTGAATAAACATCCGTTGCTCGGGGTTCTTGCGTAACAAGCGCGCAATAAGCCTGGATAAAATCGGCGCCTGCTTTCCCGCATGTTTAGAAACTTCAAGTAGCCCGGATTCAATCACCTGTTCAATTTCGTTCTGCGCCGCGGAATACTCTCCGATATTGCGAAATGAAAACAGATCCTTGCCTGTCACCAATTTATACAACAGCAAGCCCATGGCCCACGAATCATACTTGTTGTATTCAGCCCCGGAATTATCCCAATCAATAAAGGTTTCTGGCGGCAAATTGTAAAAAGAGTTGGTTATCTCTCGTCCATTACCATTGTGAATCGTGACCATATCATCACTTTCACTCTCGCTGTATTCGAACTCCGCTCGACTGTAGGACTGCCCCCAATCAAGAATAATGGCTTTAAAATCAGGCCTGTCAGAATACAAGTCAACCTCCTCATCCAGGAGAATGACATTTCCCGGATGCAAGTCTCGGTGAGTGACAAACGTACTGAAATGCTCGGCTGCTCCAAATACCCTATACGCTACCTTGAGCCGTTCTTGCAGAGATGCACCTTGAAATTTTTCACGAAACCAGTCTAAAAGAAGCAGCCCATTTATTTTTTCAGTGATCAGATACAGGATTTTCCCCTGAAACAACTCACCGCTGGCTAAATACTCCGGCGTCTTCTTCATGGTCCGATTGGAAAAAGCTCTTTCTTTCAAAAAACTTGCTTCATTCCTGAACCTCGCGCATTCCAACTCAGAACGCGGAAAGATACAGAACTTGACAAACACCTCCTCACCCGTTTTTTCATCAATACCAAAAAAACCTGTGGAGCTTTTCCCACCCGAGATCTCCTTGGACAGTCTGTATCTATTCTCCAAAAGAGAAAGTCCTGTCACGTCAAAAAAATTCTTGTCTTTGATTTCATCACCGGTCGGCGCTAACATTCGGATAAACTTCTCAAGTAGGAAACGGAATGCCTTCATTATATCGGGGCTTTAACCAGCCTCTGACCTCTACCATCCAAACTAATATTTTTCGAAACGATCCTCGTACCCCTCGCGATACCGACCAAGAAGTCCACGATCATGCTGACGCATGGTTTTTCAAGCATTTTGGTATTTATGCCAGAAGCACAACAATCATCTGCTCAACAGATCTATCTCAAGCCAGATCCTACGGCGCAACTTATCGTATTACGCCCTCTACCCCCTGCACAATCATCTACAGCCCGCTAGTCAGGGATTTTCTGGAACACGAATGCGAGTTGCCTTCACCATCGCAAGCAAACGTATGGGAATGGCTTGAGACAAAGGGGTACATCGCCGTAAAAAACGTTCATGACATCAAGCCAGCTTTTTTAGGCGAAGTCATGGTCTGCTGCGAAAGTTTTATGCCTACCCCCATAATTTAAGCTGCACGGGCACTCTGGCCGGGTCAATGGCCTGACCCGGCATCAGCCATTTGCGATGAAGTGCTAGATCAAATCCTTCAGTCTCCACTTCGGCGGATTCAACCCAGCCGCATCGACAGCTCAATATCATCCGCAAACGGCACAGACAAATACCCGTTCTGCGGCGCCCGCACGTAGGCCAGGTACTCCGGGCAATAGTCAGTGTTGTCCGCCACCACCAGCGCCCCCGGTTTCAGGTGTTTTTCGACCAGACTCAACACGTCGCCATACAACGCCTTCGCGCCATCAAGCAGGAGCAGATCGACCGATTCCGGCAGATCCGAAGCCAGCGTCACCAACGCATCACCTTGGCGAATCTCTACGAGATCAGTGACGCCACCTTCAACAAAATGATGACGCGCCATTTCAACTTTCGACGGTTCGAACTCACTGCCGATCAGCACTCCGCCGCCGTTATCGCGCAGGGCCGCCGCCAGGTGCAGCGTCGACAGGCCGAACGAGGTGCCGAACTCAACGATGGCTTTGGCTTGGGTGTTGCGCGCCAGCATGTACAGCAGTTTGCCGGTGTCGCGAGAGACCGGCAGCCACAGGTCTTTGAGCATTTCATAGAGTTTCAGGTATTCGGTTTTGCTGTGCATCAGGCGCTCGCGTTCTTCGCCAGACACTGAATTGAGCATCGGACTGGTGGCAACGCTGGCTTGGGTGTAGAGGCGTTCAATCAGGCTCGCCAGTGGTTCAGTGGTCAGGGTTGTCATGATTGCTTTCCGTTAGTGAGGAATTAAAATGCGAGTGATTCGTCGCATTCAAATGATGCGAGCGATTCGCTTCTTGCGCTATTCGCATTCCCACGGACGCCCGAGCTGCCCATGACCAACCGCCAGACTGCCCGTATTTCCTCACGCAAACAGCCGCAGCAGGCTCGCTCCAGCGAACTGGTGGCGGCGATTCTGCAAGCGGCTGTTCAGGTTTTGAGCGAGCACGGCGCCAGCCGTTTCACCACCGCACGGGTCGCGGAAAAGGCTGGCGTGAGCATCGGCTCGCTGTATCAGTACTTCCCCAACAAAGCGGCGATCCTGTTCCGCTTGC
>NZ_CDROCK010000075.1:0-20984 GCF_977020205.1 Pseudomonas sp. AIG
TGGTGGGTGATGACGGGATCGAACCGCCGACATTCTGCTTGTAAGGCAGACGCTCTCCCAGCTGAGCTAATCACCCGTTTGCATCTCCGAGGCCGCGAAATTTACGCAGGTAGCGAACCTAAGTCAATAGCAGGATTGAAGTTTTTCTAAAAAAGACGAATTTGTTTCCATCCTGCAAAACCGCTTTCGCGAGCGAGCCCGCTCCCACAGGGGGTATGCATTCCAAATGTGGGAGCGAGCCTGCTCGCGAAGGCGTCAGTTCATCCAACGCAAATTCAGAGAAAAAGGCGATCTACTCGCTATAGATCATCTTTTTCGTCATGCCGCCGTCGACGACGAATTCCTGCCCGGTGACAAACCCGGCATTCCTCGACAGCAACCACGCAACCATGGCCGCCACGTCCTCGACCGTCCCTACCCTGCCCGCCGGATGCTGAGCATGATCGGCATCGGCCAAAGGCTCGGCCCGACGCGCAGAAGGATCGCGCGCATCGATCCAGCCCGGACTCACGGCATTGACGCGAATCTCCGGCCCCAGACTGATCGCCAGCGCATGCGTCAGCGCCAACAAACCTCCCTTGCTCGCCGCATAGGCTTCTGAGTCCGCCTCCGACTGGCGCGCTCGGGTCGAAGCCAGATTGACGATCGAACCGTTGTGCGCGCGCAGATACGGCGCACAGTGCTTGGCCAGCAACATCGGCCCACTGAGGTTTACCGCCAGCACGCGATTCCAGTACGCCAGATCAAGGCTTTCCAGCGTGATGTTGTGTGGGTCAGCGACTGCCGCATTGCAGACCAGCGCATCAAGTCGACCGAACTGCCCGAGCACTTCAGCAACGCCGAGTGCTACCTGGCCCTCATCGGCAACATCCATCGCGATGAACCAGGCGTTCTCACCCAGCACCTTCGCCACTTTCGAGCCGCGCGCACGATCCAGATCGGTCAGCACGACCTGCCAGCCTTCGCTGATCAGCCATGCCGCGATCCCCAGACCGATACCGCGCGCGGCCCCCGTGACCAGCGCAACGCGGCCATGGGTGCCCGCTGTCGGCGTAGACAACTCGATCACAACGCTGCCAGACCGCGCGCCAGATCGGCCTGCAGGTCCGCCACATCTTCCAGACCGACCGCAATGCGGATCAGGCTGTCACGTATGCCCGCCGCTTCACGCTCTTGCGGCGCCAGACGACCATGAGAGGTGGTGCTCGGGTGCGTGATGGTGGTTTTGCTGTCACCGAGGTTGGCAGTAATCGAAATCAACCGGGTGGCATCGATAAAGCGCCAGGCGCCCTCTTTGCCGCCCTTGACCTCAAAGCTCACCACCGCACCAAAGCCCTTTTGCTGGCGCTGGGCCAACTCGTGCTGTGGATGGCTCTTGAGACCGGCGTAATGCACCTTCTCGATGCCTTCCTGCTGCTCCAGCCATTCGGCCAGTTCCTGGGCGTTCGCGCAGTGAGCCTTCATCCGCAGGTTCAGGGTTTCCAGACCTTTGAGGAAGATCCACGCATTGAACGGGCTCAGGGTCGGGCCGGCGGTGCGCAGGAAGCCGACGATTTCTTTCATCTGCTCACTGCGACCGGCAACCACGCCGCCCATGCAACGGCCTTGACCGTCGATGAACTTGGTTGCCGAGTGCACGACGATGTCTGCGCCCATTTTCAGCGGCTGCTGCAACGCTGGCGTGCAGAAGCAGTTGTCGACTACCAGCATCGCGCCTTTGGCGTGGGCGATTTCAGCCAGTGCGGTGATGTCGACCAGCTCAGCCAAAGGATTGGACGGAGATTCGACGAAAAGCAGCTTGGTATTCGACTTGATTGCCGCGTCCCAACCCGAAAGGTCAGCCAGCGGCACGTAATCGACTTCCACACCGAAACGCTTGAAGTACTTCTCGAACAGGCTGATGGTCGAACCGAATACGCTGCGCGAGACCAGCACGTGATCGCCAGCACTGCACAGGCTCATCACCACCGCCAGGATCGCCGCCATGCCGGTGGCGGTCGCAACAGCTTGCTCAGCGCCTTCCAGTGCAGCAATACGCTCTTCGAACGCACGCACGGTCGGGTTGGTGTAACGCGAGTAAACGTTGCCCGGCACTTCCCCGGCAAACCGCGCAGCCGCGTCGGCAGCGGTGCGGAACACGTAGCTGGAGGTGAAGAACATCGGATCACCGTGCTCGCCTTCCGGCGTACGGTGCTGACCGGCACGTACGGCCAGGGTATCGAACGCTACGCCTTCAAGGTCGCTGTCCAGCCGACCGGCATCCCATTCCTGACTCATGCTGTCACTCCTTGCCCTGTTCTCGAAAATTGAAAGTCAGATACAAAACCGGCCCCTCAGGGCCGGTAGAAACTCAGTTGTTGTACAGATCGATGATCGCACTGACCGCCTGGGTCTTGATCTTCGAGGAGTCGTTACGCGCCTGTTCGATCTTGTTCAGGTATGCCTCATCGACGTCGCCGGTGACGTACTTGCCGTCGAACACTGCGCAATCGAAGTTCTCGATCTTGATCTTGCCGCCGCCGACCGCTTCGATCAAGTCAGGCAAGTCCTGATAGATCAGCCAGTCAGCGCCGATCAGATCCGCCACGTCCTGAGTCGAACGGTTGTGTGCGATCAGTTCGTGCGCGCTCGGCATGTCGATGCCGTAGACGTTCGGGAAGCGAACCGCCGGAGCGGCCGAGCAGAAGTAGACGTTTTTCGCGCCGGCTTCGCGGGCCATCTGGATGATCTGCTTGCACGTGGTGCCACGAACGATCGAGTCGTCGACCAGCATCACGTTCTTGCCGCGGAATTCCAGCTCGATGGCGTTGAGCTTCTGACGTACCGATTTTTTGCGAGCCGCCTGGCCCGGCATGATGAAGGTACGACCGATGTAACGGTTCTTGACGAAACCTTCGCGGAATTTCACGCCCAAGTGGTTGGCCAGCTCCAGTGCCGCGGTACGGCTGGTGTCCGGGATCGGGATAACCACGTCGATGTCGTGCTCTGGACGCTCGCGCAGGATCTTCTCGGCGAGCTTCTCACCCATGCGCAGACGGGCCTTGTAGACCGACACGCCGTCGATGATCGAATCCGGACGCGCCAGGTAGACGTGTTCGAAGATGCACGGGGTCAGGGACGGGTTGGTCGCGCACTGACGGGTGTGCAGCTTGCCGTCTTCAGTGATGTAGACCGCTTCACCCGGGGCCAGGTCGCGAATCAGGGTGAAACCGAGCACGTCCAGCGAAACGCTTTCCGAGGCGATCATGTACTCGACGCCTTCGTCGGTGTGACGCTGACCGAACACGATTGGACGGATGCCATGCGGGTCACGGAAACCGACGATGCCGTAACCGGTGACCATCGCCACAACGGCATAACCGCCGACGCAACGGTTGTGCACGTCGGTCACGGCGGCAAACACGTCTTCTTCGGTCGGCTGCAGCTTGCCGCGCTGGGCCAGCTCGTGGGCAAACACGTTCAGCAGCACTTCCGAGTCGGAACTGGTGTTGACGTGACGCAGATCGGATTCGTAGATCTCTTTGGCCAACTGTTCAACGTTGGTCAGGTTACCGTTGTGCGCCAGGGTGATGCCGTAAGGCGAGTTGACGTAAAACGGTTGGGCTTCGGCCGAGGTCGAGCTGCCCGCGGTCGGGTAACGGACGTGGCCGATACCCATGTGGCCGACCAGACGCTGCATGTGACGCTGTTGAAACACGTCACGCACCAGGCCATTGTCCTTGCGCAGGAACAACCGGCCATCATGGCTGGTGACGATACCGGCAGCGTCCTGGCCGCGGTGCTGGAGCACGGTTAGCGCGTCATACAGCGCCTGATTGACGTTCGACTTACCGACGATACCGACGATGCCACACATGCGACGCAACCCCTACTTAATGGATCTGAACTGAACAACACTCACTGAGGCGTTTTCGCCGACGGCAAGAGTTGTTCCTTGAACGGAATATCAGCGGGTACGCTGATTCCGCTGGCAAGCCACTGACTGCTCCACCCGAGAATCAGGTTTTTGGACCAATCAGCGACCAATAGAAATTTTGGTACGAGCTGTGATTCTTTCCACCACCCGTCCTGCTGTACCGGCCCCAGGCTCAACAGCCCGACCGCCACGACCACCAGCAACACGCCACGCGCAGCGCCGAAGGCCATGCCGAGGAATCGATCGGTCCCGGACAACCCGGTGACGCGAACCAACTCGCCGATAAGATAATTGATCATTGCGCCCACGATCAGTGTGGCGACAAACATGATGGCACAGCCCGCGATCACGCGAGCCGATGGGGTTTCGATGTATCCGGCGAGGTACTCGGACAGTGAGCCACCGAACATCCAGGCGACGACTCCTGCGATGATCCAGGTCACCAGCGATAATGCTTCCTTGACGAAGCCGCGGCTCAAACTGATCAAAGCGGAGATGGCGATGATTGCAACGATCGCCCAGTCAACCCAGGTAAATGGCACAGTGCAGCCTACAGACGGATAAGGCGGCGCATTTTAGCAGAGCGCATGCCTCTCGGTAAGCTGCGATTGTCAGTGCATTTCAATCGGCGCGATAGTTTTTAGCCGCGCTCAGGCTGGAAGCGCACGACAAACCCCTTGAGGTTCTGCTGACGGCCCAACAGATCACGCAGACGATCAGCCTCGGCACGCTCGATCAACGGACCGACAAACACCCGATTCTTGCCATCGGCGGAACGGATGTACGCGTTATAGCCTTGGCTGCGCAGGGTTTTCTGCAGGCTTTCGGCGCTGGCACGACTCGACAGACTGGCCAGTTGCACCGACCAGCTCACCGACAGACCGTTGGCATCGACGCGGCTTTGCGTGGTGTCAGGCTTGCTCGAGGCCGCAGTGATCGGCTGAGCAGGTGCCGGAATCGGCTTGGCCACCGCGGGCGGCGCAACAGGCTTGGTGATCATAATGGGCGCTGTCGGCGCCGGCGCCGGCGCAACGGGCGCCGTTTCTTCTGCGACTTCTTCATCCGTCGGCACAGGTTCTTGCGGCAAGGTTTGCGGCTCAGGCACGGCCACCGTTTCCATTTGCACTTGCGGCACCACAGGCGCCTGCGGAGCGGCCGGAGCATCGACAGTCACCTGACGCTGCTCATCCTGACGGGAAAACAGCATCGGCAGGAAGATCACCGCCAGCGCGACCAGCACCAAAGCGCCAACCATGCGCTGCTTGTACGCTTTATCCAGCAAAGCCATTTGCCGCTTCCTCCGTGGAGCGCCGGGCCAGCCATTCAAGGGCCTCGGCAACACAATAAAATGATCCGAACAACAGAATCTCGTCGTCACTGGTTGCCACGGCGCACTGCCCTTCCAGCGCGGCCGCGACACCGTCGTAAGACGTGACAGAAGCGCCAAGGTTCTGCAGCGCTGCATGCAATTCAGCCACCGGGCGAGCACGCGGCGAATCCAGCGGCGCGACGGCCCAATGCTCGACACTAGCATTCAATTCGCCGACAACACCATCCAGATCCTTGTCGGCCAGCAGACCGAACACCGCCAGGCGCTTGCCGACCGGTGGCCGCGCAGCCAAACGACGAGCCAGATACTCGGCGGCGTGCGGGTTGTGACCCACATCCAGCAACAGATTCAGGCGCTTGCCGTTCCACTCGAACGAGCGGCGATCCAGTCGCCCGACCACGCGAGTGGCCTGCAACGCCGCGACAATCTGCGACCCATTCCACGGCAAGCCGAGCAGCAGATACGCCTGCAACGCCAGCGCGGCGTTTTCCATCGGCAGATCGAGCAGCGGCAAGTCACGCAGCTCAACCACTTGACCCTGCGCATCGGTGCCGCGCCATTGCCAGTGCTGATCGGTCATGCCGAGATCGAAGTCGCGCCCGCGCAGGAAGAACGGACAGGCCAGTTCGCGCGCCTTGTCGAGCAACGGTTGCGGAGGATTGAGATCGCCACACAAGGCAGGTTTGCCCTGACGGAAAATTCCGGCTTTCTCGAAAGCCACGGATTCGCGGGTGTCGCCCAGATAATCGGCGTGATCGACGCCAATGCTGGTGACCAGCGCGATGTCGGCATCGACCACGTTGACCGTGTCCAGACGCCCGCCCAGCCCGACTTCCAGCACCACCGCATCGAGTCCGGCCTGTTGAAACAGCCAGAACGCCGCGAGGGTGCCCATTTCGAAGTAAGTCAGGGAGGTGTCGCCGCGCCCGGCCTCGACTGCTGCAAAGGCTGCGCACAGCTGCGCGTCAGTGGCTTCGACGCCATTGAGCTGCACCCGCTCGTTATAGCGCAGCAGGTGCGGGGAATTGTAGACACCAACGCTCAGCCCCTGCGCGCGCAGCAATGAAGCCACGAAAGCGCAGGTCGAACCCTTGCCGTTGGTGCCAGTGACCGTGATCACCCGAGGCGCCGGCTGGCCCAGCCCCATGCGGGACGCTACCTGTTGCGAACGCTCCAGGCCCATGTCGATGGCCGACGGATGCAACTGCTCAAGGTAGGCGAGCCATTCGCCAAGGGTGCGCTCGGTCATAGGCCAGCAGGTACCGGAGGAACCACAATCGGCTCGATTGGCGCGGCGACGAATTTCGGCGTCGGCTTGCCAGTCATTTGTGCCAGCAGGTTACCCAGACGCGGGCGCAGTTCCTGACGGTGGATGATCATGTCGATCGCGCCGTGCTCCAGCAGGAATTCGCTGCGCTGGAAGCCTTCCGGCAGCTTCTCACGTACGGTTTGTTCGATAACGCGCGGGCCAGCGAAGCCGATCAGGGCTTTCGGCTCACCAACGATCACGTCGCCAAGCATCGCCAGACTTGCGGAAACACCACCGTAGACCGGGTCGGTCAGTACGGAGATGAACGGAATGCCTTCTTCACGCAGACGCGCCAGCACAGCCGAAGTCTTGGCCATCTGCATCAGCGAGATCAGCGCTTCCTGCATGCGCGCACCACCGGAGGCGGCGAAGCAGATCATCGGGCAGCGGTTTTCCAGCGCGTAGTTGGCGGCGCGTACGAAGCGCTCACCGACGATGGCACCCATGGAACCGCCCATGAAAGCGAATTCAAAGGCCGAAACCACCACTGGCATGCCCAGCAAGGTGCCACTGACCGAGATCAGCGCATCTTTTTCGCCGGTCTGCTTCTGTGCGGCGGTCAGACGATCCTTGTACTTCTTGCCGTCGCGGAATTTCAGACGATCTACCGGCTCCAGATCGGCCCCCAGTTCGCTGCGACCTTCAGCATCGAGGAAGATGTCGATGCGTGCACGTGCGCCGATGCGCATGTGGTGGTTGCACTTAGGGCAAACGTCCAGGGTCTTTTCCAGCTCTGGACGATACAGCACCGCCTCGCAAGACGGGCACTTGTGCCACAGACCTTCAGGCACCGAGCTCTTCTTGACCTCGGAACGCATGATCGAAGGGATCAGTTTGTCTACTAACCAGTTGCTCATGCTTTCTTTCTCCAGTACCGGCGGCCCGAACGCTCTGGTTCGCAGCCCCGCGTATGCCCTTCAGCTAAATTCATGTGTGTGGCGATGGTTGCCGGATTGCCACGGTCAGCGCGAAACATGACCTGCGTGCGATCCAGAAACCCTCAGCCGCGCCTGCTTTGTGCAAGTGCATTGATGGACGGCGGCAGACTGCCAGCCGTCACATCAATATGGCGCTTTGCGTACCGCGTTGATGAACGCGCGAATCTTTGCGTGATCCTTGATGCCCTTGCTCGCCTCTACCCCACCACTGACGTCTACCGCGTAAGGTTTCACCCGAGCCACGGCGCCTGCAACGTTCTCCGGGGTCAAGCCACCCGCCAGAATCAGCGGTTTGCTCAAACCTTGCGGAATCAATGACCAGTCAAACGCCTCACCGGTTCCGCCGGGCACACCTTCGACGTACGTGTCTAGCAGCACGCCACTGGCGCTCGGATAGGCAGCCACCGCTGCTGCGATGTCATCACCGGCCTTGACCCGCAACGCTTTGATGTACGGACGATGCCAGCCTTCGCAATCGTCAGCAGCTTCATCGCCATGGAACTGCAACAGATCCAGCGGCACGGCATCGAGGATTTCCCCCAACTCGCAGCGGCTGGCGTTGACGAACAGGCCTACTGTGGTCACAAACGGCGGCAATGCCTGAATGATCGCCCGCGCCTGCTGTACCGTTACCACACGTGGACTCTTGGCGTAGAACACGAACCCGATCGCATCTGCCCCGGCCTCAACGGCGGCCAGCGCATCTTCTATGCGGGTAATCCCGCAGATCTTGCTGCGAACGGCTGACATATCGAGAAAAACTCCGAGGCAAAATCCGGGAAAGTCCCGGATGGTAACAAAAGCGTTCGAGGGCGTCAGCCGTCAAGTTCGGAGAAACCCGTAAGGAAATGTGGCCCGATAAAACGCTCGGGCAACGGGAATTCATCGTGATACTCGACCTGCACCAGATACAGACCGTACGGATGCGCCGTAACGCCACCAGAACGGCGCTCGCGGCTCTCCAGCACTTCCTTCATCCACTCCACCGGGCGCTCGCCGGCGCCGATGGTCATCAGCACGCCAGCGATATTGCGCACCATGTGATGCAGGAAGGCATTGGCGCGAATATCGAGCACGATCATCTTGCCGTGACGGGTCACACGCAGGTGATGCATCTTCTTGATCGGCGACTTGGCCTGGCACTGGCCGGCACGGAACGCACTGAAATCATGGGTGCCGATCAGGTACTGCGCGGCCTCGGCCATGCGCTCGACGTCGAGCGGGCGGTGGTTCCAGGTGATTTCTTCGTTGAGATGCGCCGGGCGGATCTGATCGTTGTAGATCACATAGCGATAACGCCGCGCGATAGCTTTGAACCGCGCGTGAAAATGCGCCGGCATCACCCGCGCCCAACTGACGCTGATGTCATGCGGCAGATTGATATTGGCGCCCATGACCCAGGCCTTCAGCGAACGATCGACCGTCGTATCAAAGTGCACCACTTGCCCGCAGGCATGCACGCCCGCATCAGTGCGCCCGGCGCACTGCAGCGAAACCGGCGAATTGGCGACTTTCGACAGGGCTTTTTCGAGTTCTTCCTGCACCGTCGCCACACCCGTCAACTGACGCTGCCAGCCGCTGTAGCGCGAGCCTTTGTACTCAACGCCCAGCGCGACGCGGTAAAAGCCGTCGGGGGCCATTTCGGCGACCGGGTTATCTATGTTTGCCAAGGTGGGACAGCCTGCTGTTTGTGCAAAGGCGGGCATTATAAGGCTGTGGTTCAGGGATGCCAGAGTTCTCTATTGGCAGTTCTGGCCCTATCGCGAGCAGGCTCACTCCTACAGGGGAACGCATTCCAAATGTGGGAGCGAGCTTGCTCGCGAAAGCGGTGGATCAGACACCACTGGATCCCGCCCAAACAAAAACGGCAGCCTCACCGGGCTGCCGTTTTCGTTTACCGCTGGACTTACTACAAGCTCGAGAGCATGTCCTTGGCCTCGCCACGCTGCTTCGCGTCACCCTCGGTCAACACTTCGTTGAGGATGTCGCGCGCACCGTCGCTGTCGCCCATGTCGATGTAGGCCTGAGCCAGATCGAGCTTGGTCGCCGCTTCATCGGTGCCAGCGAGGAAGTCGAAATCATCCTCGCCAAGATCATCACCCTTCATTGCATCGGCTTCAGTGAAGGTCGGCTCTGCAATGGTTTGCGACAGACGATCCAGCTCGGCGTTGACATCATCCAGCTCGGTCGTGAATGCATCAGGTTCGGCCGCTGGGTTGCTGTCCATTTCATCGGCCAGCGACAGATCGAAATCGGCCGGCAGCTCCAGATCATCCTGAGGCACGTCAGCCACCACCGGCGGCTCGACCGGCGACAGATCCTTCACGCCTTCGTCCAGATCCAGCAGGAAGTCATCGTCCGCCAGATCAACCGCAGGCGCCGGCTCGGCCCCCAGATCCATATCCAGGTCGAAGTCCGACAGATCATCCAGATTCTCTTTGATCTCGGTCTGCTGCTGCAGAACCGATTCAAAGCTCAGGTCGTCGTCCGCTGGAAACTCGTCCAGCTCGACCGGCGCTTCAGGCTCAACCACCGGCGCAGGCTCTACCGGGGTGATGTTGTCGAGATCGTCCAGGCTCAGGTCAAACGCGCTGTCCAGATCGTCTTCCACTGGCGCCGGCGCCGGTGTTTCAGGCTCATCCAGCAGCAGATCCTTGACGTACTGCGCGTCCAGCTCGGCAGCCACGGCAGCAGCGGCCAGACCCGCCGCAGCGACGACGGCCATGGCCGGGAAGCGGCTTTTCAGCTCTTCGACCTTGGCGAAGTTGTCGCCGTTGGCGACCAACTGACGCTCCTGACCGACGAAGGCATCGCGGTCGCCCTGCTGACCGTAGACTTCCATCAGCTTCAGACGCAGGTCACTGCGCTGCGGCTCGAGGCTGACGCCCTCTTCGAGCAGCGCGGCAGCCTGATTCAAACGACCGGCATTGATATGCGACTGCGCTTTGTCGAGCACGTCATCGGAACGTTCGGCGGCCGGCGCCACCAGCGGCGCAGCAATCGGTTCAGCCATCACGATCGGCGCGACTACCGGAGCCACTACCGGTGCCGGAGCAGGTGCCGGGGTGTTGAGCTTGACGCTGGCCGCCGGGGTTTCCAGACCTTCGAAGCTGCTTTCCGGCAGATCCTGCTCGGCGGAGAACTCTTGTTCTTCCGACAGGGCACGGGCCATGCGCAGATGTTTCTCGGCTTCCTGCTGAGCTTTGCGGCGACGTGCCAGCAGCAACAGCAGGAGCGCCAGAACCACAGCACCGCCACCGATCAGACCCAGCAGGATCGGATTGGTCAGCAGCTCGTTGAAGGTTTTCTCTTCATCGACAGGAGGCTTCGGCGCAACAAGGGGTTCAACCGGTGTTTCAGCCGGTGGCGCAATCGCCGACTCTGGCGTCGGCGCCGCTTCTGCCGGGGTGGCAGGCGGAGTCGCGGCCAGTTCAGCCGTGATTGCAGGAACGGCTGGCGCGGCAGGATTGGTGGCCGGCGCAGCGCCCGCCCCTTCGGCCTGCAATTTCGCCAGCTGATTGTTTTTCAGCTCGATCAGTTTTTGCAGCTTGTCCAACTGGCTTTGCAGATCGGACATGCGGCTTTTCAGTTCCTCGTTGTCACGACGGGTCGTGTCGAGGCTTTCCTGAGTGACCGCGAGTTTGTTGCTCAAGGCTTTGGCGTCACCCGCCGGGCCTTTGCCGCGCGCCTTGGCGCTTTCGGCGGAGACCAGACTCAGATTGTCCTGGGCATTCTGTGCAGCACCGGTATTGCCGCGACCACGATTGGTCGCATCGAGCTGCTGCTGACCGGTGCCCGGCTTGGCTACATAACGACGCCCCTGACGCCAGGCTTCGTTCTGCGCAGCGACTTCGGCAATCGCTTTCGATTGTGGCAGCGCAGTGCTTTGCACCGCATCCGGCAGACGTAACACCTGGCCGGTTTTCAGTCGGTTGATGTTACCGCCGATAAACGCGTCCGGGTTCAGCGCTTGAATGGCCAGCATGGTCTGCTGCACCGAACCGCCACTGCGCGCCTTCGCGGCGATTTCCCACAGAGTGTCGCGCGGCGTGGTGGTGTATTGGCTCGGGTGCGTGGCGCCGGTGGTCGGCGCAGCGATGGTCGGCGACGGCGCCGGTTGCGCGGCGGCATCAGCGGTCTGCGGCGAGAACTTCGATGGATCCAGCAGCACGCTGTAGTCGCGCAGCAGACGGCCATTTGGCCACATCACCTGCACGAGAAATTTCACCATCGGTTCCGACAGCGGCTTGCTCGAGGTCACGCGCAGCACGCTTTTGCCGCTGGCGTTGAGTACCGGCGTGAAGGTCAGGTCATTGAGGAAGGCTTGGCGATCAACACCGGCCTTGGCGAAATCTTCAGGGGAAGCCAGGCTCGGCACCACTTCGGCAGCGGTGAGATCCTTGACGTCGAGCAACTCGATTTCAGCCACCAGCGGCTGGTTCAGGGTCGACTTCAGGGTCAGCTCCCCGAGCCCGAGGGCATGCGCCATACCGGAGGACAGCGCCGAGGCGGCCGCTATTGCTAACACCAGTTTGCGAACTTGAACCATAGCCTCATCCTTTGTTTGAACGTTCCTCGGCCAGCGAGAAGATGTTGAATACCGCTGCCGTAAGGCATTGCGCGCGACGACGACGGATGCCGCGCGCGATCATTTCTTTGATGCCCCGGAATGTCCCGGAGGGTGACACGTTATCGAGCAATCCGGGCAAGCATAGCGCTCACCTAGAATCAGTCGACAAATTGTTGCCAAGTATCTTTTACAGCAGGTCTTTTATCAACAACTCAGCCACCTGCACAGCGTTAAGGGCCGCGCCTTTGCGTACGTTATCTGACGTCAGCCACAGATTAAGTTCCGCCGAGTCGTCGACACCACTGCGCACGCGTCCGACATAGACAACGTCCTGCCCTACCGCGTCACCGACTGCAGTCGGGTAATCACCGGCCTCGACCAGCTCAATGCCCGGCGCTGCTTCGAGTGCAGCGTTGACTTTTTCCAGGTCGACAGCCTGTGCTGACTGCAAGGTCACGCTAAAGCTATCGCCAAAAAACACCGGGGCTTGAACGCAAGTTGCGGAAATCTTTAATAAAGGCAGCGCCAGCACCTGACGCAGCTCGCGCACCAGACGTTTTTCCAGCAGCGTATGGCCCTGCGCGTCAGGCGTGCCGACCTGGGCCAGCAGGTTGAAAGCCATCTGCCGATCAAAGAAAGTCGGCTCCAATGGGCGCATGTTCAGCAGCTCGGCGGTTTGCCGCGCGAGTTCGGCAACGGCCTCACGCCCCTGCGCGGAAACGGCCAGATTGGCAGTGACATTGACGTATTGCAGGTCGATCAGACCGAGCAGCGGCGCCAGTACTACCGCGAGCGAAGTGGCCGACGGGCTTGGGCTGCTGACCTGGAACGGCGCTTTCAAACTGGCGAGTACTGCGTCGTTGGCTTCCGGCACCACTTGCGGTGCCTGATCGGCCGGCAAGGCGCCGGACAGGTCGATCAGCGAGCAACCGGCGGCGTGAGCACGCGCGGCGTAGCTCAGGGTAATCGCCGGGCCTGCGGCGAAAAACACCAGTTTGACCTTGCTGAAATCGAACTCATCGACTTCGCGTACACGCACGTTCTTGTTGCGGAACAGCACCGAGCTGCCAGCGGATTCGCTGCTCGCCAGCAGGTGCAGGTTGCCGACCGGGAAGCTGCGCTCTTCGAGAATCTGCACGAGGGTTTCGCCGACAGTACCGGTGGCGCCGATCACGGCAATATCTAGGGTCTGGGTCATGGTGCGAGCCTCTGGCGAAACGGGGGGAGCGGCACTTTACCGGGTGACTGGCGCACAGGCAATTTCTGCCCACCAGGATCGTTCCCACGCTCTGCGTGGGAATGCCGCATCGGACGCTCTGCGTTCGGCTCGTAAAAGGACGCGGAGCGTCCCGGGATGCATTCCCACGCAGAGCGTGGGAACGATCGGCATAAAAAAACCCGCACCCCTTTCAAGGCACGGGCTCTTTCATTACTTCAAGCAATCAACGCTCAAGCAAAATCCGCAACATGCGACGCAGCGGTTCGGCCGCGCCCCACAGCAGTTGGTCGCCGACGGTGAAGGCACCGACGAACTGCGAACCCATGTTCAGCTTGCGCAGACGACCGACCGGAACATTCAGGGTGCCGGTGACCTTGGTCGGGCTCAGTTCCTGCATGCTGATTTCGCGCTGGTTAGGCACCAGTTTGACCCAAGGGTTGTGCTGGCTGATCAGCCCTTCGATATCGGCGATCGGTACGTCTTTGTTCAGCTTGATGGTCAGCGCCTGGCTGTGGCAGCGCATGGCGCCGATGCGCACGCAGATGCCGTCGACCGGGATCGGGCTCTTGAAGCGACCGAGAATCTTGTTGGTCTCGGCCTGGGCCTTCCACTCTTCACGGCTCTGGCCGTTCGGCAGTTCCT
Organism: Pseudomonas sp. AIG; assembly: GCF_977020205.1. Lineage (NCBI taxonomy): Bacteria > Pseudomonadati > Pseudomonadota > Gammaproteobacteria > Pseudomonadales > Pseudomonadaceae > Pseudomonas > Pseudomonas sp. AIG. The sequence continues at coordinate 13,925 of NZ_CDROCK010000075.1, forward strand.
TGTCGATCCACGGGATCAGACTGCCGGCCAGCGGTACGCCAAAATTTTCGGTCGGGTACGCTTCGCTGCGCATGGCGTCGGCAACGCGACGGTCGATGTCGAGGATCGCACTGGCAGGATCGGCCAGTTGATCGGCGACAGCGGCGTGGGTTGCGCCCATTTGCTTGATCAGTTCACGCATGTTCTGCGCGCCGGCACCGGAGGCCGCCTGATAGGTCATGGCGCTCATCCACTCGACCAGACCGGCCTCGAACAGACCACCCAGGCCCATCAGCATCAGGCTGACGGTGCAGTTGCCGCCGATGTAGTTCTTGGTGCCCGCGTCGAGCTGCTGGTCGATGACCTTGCGGTTGACCGGATCAAGAATGATCACCGCGTCATCGTTCATGCGCAGGCTCGAGGCCGCGTCGATCCAGTAACCCTGCCAGCCGGCTTCGCGCAGCTTGGGGAACACTTCGCTGGTGTAGTCGCCGCCCTGGCAGGTCAGAATCACGTCGAGGGTCTTCAGCTCGTCAATGCTGTAAGCATCCTTGAGCGGAGCAATGTCCTTGCCCACGGACGGGCCTTGGCCACCGACGTTGGACGTGGTGAAAAACACCGGCTCGATTAGATCGAAATCCTGCTCTTCCAGCATCCGCTGCATGAGCACGGAACCGACCATCCCGCGCCAACCGATCAGACCTACACGTTTCATCGCAACTACACCTTCTTGAAAAGTGGGCCGCTGCTTTGTATTGAATTTCGCAGCGGGCCCGAGAGATTACAGATTCCGCAGCGCGGCGACTACTGCGTCGCCCATTTCCTGCGTACCGACTTTGCTGCAACCGGCCGAATAGATGTCACCGGTGCGCAGGCCTTGATCGAGCACAACACTGACGGCTTTTTCGATGGCATCGGCCGCGTCATGCAGATTGAAGCTGTAACGCAGCATCATCGACACCGACAGAATGGTCGCCAACGGGTTGGCAATGCCTTTACCGGCGATGTCCGGAGCGGAACCGTGGCAAGGCTCGTACATGCCCTTGTTGTTGGAATCCAGCGAGGCCGACGGCAACATGCCAATGGAGCCGGTGAGCATCGACGCTTCGTCGGACAGGATGTCGCCGAACAGGTTGTCGGTGACGATCACGTCGAACTGCTTCGGCGCGCGCACCAGTTGCATGGCGGCGTTGTCGACGTACATGTGGCTCAGTTCGACTTCCGGATAGTCTTTGGCCACTTGCTCGACCACTTCACGCCACAGTTGGCTGGACGCCAGCACGTTGGCCTTGTCCACCGAGCAGAGCTTTTTGCCACGGACCATGGCCATGTCGAAACCGACACGGGCGATGCGGCGGATTTCGCTCTCGCTGTACGGCAGTGTGTCGTAGGACTGACGCTCGCCGTTTTCCAGAGTACGGGTGCCGCGCGGCGCGCCGAAGTAGATGCCACCGGTCAGCTCACGGACGATGAGGATGTCCAGACCGGCAACGATTTCCGGCTTCAGGCTCGAAGCGTCAGCCAGTTGCGGATACAGGATCGCCGGACGCAGGTTGCCGAACAGGCCCAGTTGCGCACGGATTTTCAGCAGGCCGCGCTCAGGGCGGATGTCACGCTCGATGGTGTCCCATTTCGGACCGCCAACGGCACCCAGCAGTACAGCGTCAGCAGCGCGGGCGCGGTCGAGGGTTTCATCGGCCAGCGGCACGCCGTGCTTGTCGATGGCGGCGCCACCGATCACGTCATGGCTCAGCTCGAAGCCCAGGCTGTACTTGTCGTTGGCCAGTTCCAGCACCTTGACCGCTTCGGCCATGATTTCCGGACCAATACCGTCACCTGGGAGAATCAGAATCTGCTTGCTCATGCTTTCCTCGTGTCTTCAGTCGGTGCGCCTTTACCGGCACGCCCGGAAAAATTCTTATCGCTCGGCCATCAGCACGATGACATCTGTACTGAACGAGCCGTCGGCATCAATCTCAAAATATTCGCGCACTTCGTTGCCCATCGACTGCTGCAACTGGCGGATCGCGGCGCGCATCACTTCGGGTGTACGCATGCGCTCAACCCAGCTGGTGTACTCCAGACGCAGACGCTGACGCGTGGTACTGCGCACATGCAGACCGGCCTCGCTGACCTGCCGCAGCCATTCGGCGGCGGAATAATCGCGCACATGACTGGTGTCGCGCAGCACTTCGACGCTTTGCAGGTAAGTGTCGAACAATGGGCTGCCCGGTGACAACACGTCAACGAACGCGGCCACACCGCCCGGCTTCAGCACCCGACGCACTTCGCGCAGGGCCACACCGAGATCGCTCCAGTGATGCGCCGAATAACGGCTGAACACGAAGTCGAACTCGCCATCGGCAAACGGCAGACGCTCGGCGGCGCCGTTGACCGTGGCAATGTTGGTGAAACCGCGATCAACGGCAGCGGCGGCGACCACGTCGAGCATTTGCTGCGACAGGTCGTAGGCGACCACTTCCTTGACCAGCGGTGCGACGTGGAAACTGACGTGACCGGCGCCGCAGCCCAAGTCCAGCACCCGGGCGTTGCCCCGCCCTTTCAGCTCAGCCTGTAGCAGCGCGAATTCGGTGCCTTGAGCGTGAACGGCGCTGCTCAGGTAGGCGGCGGCCTGTTCACCGAATTGCTTTTGTACGACCTGAGTGTGTTGGGCGGTGCTGGTCATGGTCACTTCCTTCTGGGTTTTAGCCTTGTATTGCCCGGACTACCGCCTTCGCGAGCAAGCTCGCTCCCACATTTGAAATGCATTCCCCTGTGGGAGCGAGCTTGCTCGCGAAGGGGCCAGCCCTGACTACATCAATCTCAAATCAATCACGCGTCGCGGAACAACCACGGCTGGCTCACACGATGCTTGGCCTCAAACGTCGCAATCGCATCGCCGTCCTGCAAGGTCAAACCGATATCGTCCAGACCGTTCAACAGGCAGTGCTTGCGGAACGCATCGATCTCGAAGCTGTACACCTTGCCATCCGGACGGGTCACGGTCTGCGCCTGCAGATCGACCTGCAATTGATAGCCCGGCTCGGCCTCAACTTGCTTAAACAATTCATCGACTTCAGCGTCGCTCAAGATGATCGGCAGCAAGCCGTTCTTGAAGCTGTTGTTGAAGAAGATGTCGGCGTAGCTCGGCGCGATGATGCTGCGGAAACCGTATTCTTCCAGGGCCCACGGCGCGTGTTCACGGCTGGAGCCGCAACCGAAGTTCTCGCGAGCGAGCAAGACGCTGGCGCCTTGATAACGCTCGGCATTGAGGACGAAGTCCTTGTTCAGCGGACGCTTGGAGTTGTCCTGATACGGCTGGCCGACATCGAGGTAGCGCCACTCGTCGAACAGGTTCGGGCCGAAACCGGTGCGCTTGATCGACTTCAAGAACTGCTTTGGAATGATTTGGTCGGTGTCGACGTTGGCACGATCCAAAGGCGCGACAAGACCAGTGTGCTGGGTAAAAGCTTTCATGCTGCGCTCCTTTAAATCAATTCACGAACGTCGATGAAACGACCATTCACCGCTGCCGCCGCCGCCATGGCCGGGCTGACGAGGTGGGTACGGCCACCGGCGCCCTGACGGCCTTCGAAGTTACGGTTGGAGGTCGAGGCGCAATGTTCGCCGGACTCCAAACGGTCCGGGTTCATCGCCAGGCACATCGAGCAACCCGGCTCACGCCATTCGAAACCGGCTTCGAGGAAAATCTTGTCGAGACCTTCGGCCTCAGCCTGCGCCTTGACCAGACCCGAGCCCGGCACCACGATCGCTTGCTTGATGGTCGAAGCGACCTTGCGGCCCTTGGCGATCACCGCTGCAGCGCGTAAGTCTTCGATCCGCGAGTTGGTGCAGGAACCGATAAACACGCGATCCAGCTGAATGTCGGTGATCGCCTGATTGGCGGTCAAACCCATGTATTTCAAGGCGCGGACGATCGAGTCGCGCTTGACCAGATCCATTTCCTTGGCCGGGTCCGGCACGTTCTGATCAACGGCCAAAACCATTTCCGGCGAAGTGCCCCAGCTCACTTGCGGCTTGATCTGCGCAGCGTCGAGTTCGACCACGGTGTCGAACTTGGCGTCGGCGTCGGAAACCAGGTCTTTCCAGGCTTCGACGGCCATGTCCCATTCAGCGCCTTTCGGTGCAAACGGACGGCCCTTCACGTAATCGACGGTCTTCTGATCCGCAGCCACCAGACCGACGCGGGCGCCGGCCTCGATGGACATGTTGCAGATGGTCATGCGGCCTTCAACGGACAAATCGCGGATCGCGCTGCCAGCGAACTCGATGGCGTGGCCGTTGCCGCCGGCGGTGCCGATCTTGCCGATCACTGCGAGGACGATGTCCTTGGCGGTCACGCCGAACGGCAATTGCCCTTCAACGCGCACCAGCATGTTTTTCATTTTCTTGGCGACCAGGCACTGGGTGGCGAGCACGTGCTCGACCTCGGAAGTGCCGATACCGTGCGCCAAAGCGCCGAACGCACCGTGGGTCGAGGTGTGCGAGTCGCCGCAGACCACGGTCATGCCCGGCAAGGTTGCGCCCTGCTCCGGGCTGATCACGTGGACGATGCCTTGGCGGACGTCGTTCATCTTGAACTCGACGATGCCGTATTCATCGCAGTTGTCGTCGAGGGTCTGAACCTGCAAACGCGAGACCTGGTCGGCAATGGCTTCGATGCCGCCCTTGCGTTCCGGGGTGGTCGGTACGTTGTGATCCGGGGTCGCGATGTTGGCATCGATGCGCCAAGGCTTGCGCCCGGCCAGACGCAGGCCTTCAAAGGCTTGCGGCGAGGTCACTTCGTGAATGATGTGACGATCGATATAGATCAGCGCCGAGCCATCGTCGCGCTGCTTGACCAAATGCGAATCCCAGAGCTTGTCGTAGAGCGTTTTGCCGGCCATCAGACGGTTCCTCATCAGCTTGTTTCTATGCCCTGGGCTTATCAATAACCCTTTGGCTTGTGAGGCCGATCCTATGGGGTTAGATTAAATAACTCAAATTCATATTTTTTATGCTTTGGATAACCAACTGGAATACCAACATGGATCTGGCCAACCTCAACGCTTTTATCGCGATTGCCGAGACCGGCAGCTTCTCCGGCGCCGGCGAACGTTTGCACCTGACACAGCCGGCAATCAGCAAACGCATCGCCGGTCTGGAGCAGCAATTGAAGGTGCGTTTGTTTGATCGACTGGGCCGTGAAGTCGGCCTGACCGAGGCTGGCCGCGCCCTGCTGCCACGGGCCTATCAGATTCTCAACGTGCTGGATGACACCCGCCGCGCCCTGACCAACCTGACCGGTGAAGTCAGCGGGCGCCTGACCCTGGCCACCAGTCACCACATCGGTTTGCACCGTTTGCCGCCGCTGTTAAGGGAATTCACCCGCCGCTACCCACAAGTTGCGCTGGATATTCAGTTCCTCGATTCGGAAGTGGCCTACGAAGAAATTCTCCATGGCCGCGCCGAACTGGCGGTCATCACCCTGGCGCCGGAACCTCACGCACTGGTCAAAGCCACGCCCGTGTGGGACGACCCGCTGGATTTCGTGGTCGCCCCGGAGCATTCGCTGATCAATAACGGTGCCGTCAGTCTGGCCGACATTGCCGGTCATCCGGCGGTTTTCCCCGGCGGCAACACCTTTACTCACCATATTGTCCAACGCTTGTTCGAGGCCCAAGGCCTGACGCCGAACATCGCCATGAGCACCAACTACCTGGAAACCATCAAGATGATGGTCTCGATCGGTCTGGCCTGGAGCGTGTTGCCACGCACCATGCTCGATGAACAGGTGGCAAGCATCGTATTGCCGGGCATACAGCTCAGTCGCCAGCTAGGCTATATCCTGCACACTGAACGGACGCTCTCGAATGCGGCACGGGCCTTTATGGCCTTATTGGATGCACAAATCGATCTGCCAGGGACTTGAGGCCAACTTGTGCTACTCCTATAGAGCCGCTGCCCCTGTGCCTAACGTCACCCTCAGCTCAAGGCTTGTCCACAATGCCGAAATCTGTTGACCGAATTCCGCCGATGCCGCGTATTCAGGCGATTGACCCGCGTCATTCCGAGCAGAGCTGGGAAAGCGCGCCGCAATTGCTCGCCGCGCTCAACGGCGCGCGGCTCGGCGCCTGGTATTGGGACATAGAGCGCGGGCAGATCAGTTGGTCGCGTGGCACCCAGGCATTGTTCGGCTTCGATCCTCGGCAACCGCTGCCCGAAGATCTGGAATACCTCGACTTGCTGCCGCCGGAAGATCGCGCGAAAACCGTGCGCGCCTTCCACGCGGTGATTGCCGGTGCGCCGCTGGAACAAGCGATGCACCACCGCATCCGCTGGCCCGACGGTAGTCTGCACTGGCTGGAGATCAGCGGCAGCCTGCTGCCGGATAAAAACGGCCGCCCCCGAATGATCGGGGTGATTCGTGAAATCACCCACCAGCGCCAACGCGAACAAGCCCTGAGCAGCTCGGAGAAACGTTTCGCGACACTTTTTCACCTGTGCCCGAACATGGTCCTGCTGACCCGCCAGGAAGACGGCCTGATCAGCGAAGCCAATCAGTACTTCGAAAGCCTGTTTGGCTGGCCGGTGCAGAGCGCCATCGGCCGTACCACCCTGGAACTGGGCTTGTGGGTGCATCCCGAGCAACGCGGCGAACTGATCAAAAAGACCAAGGCCAAGGGCGAACTGATCAGCATGGAAGTGCAGTTTCGCGCCAGCAATGGGCAGATTCACGACGGCATTCTCAGTGCACAGAAAGTCGAACTCGAAGGCCAGCCGTATCTGCTCAGCACCTTCCTCGACACCACCGAACGCAAAGCCGCCGAACACGCCTTGAAGGACAGCCAGGAACGTCTCGATCTGGCACTGGACTCGGCACAACTCGGCACCTGGGACTGGCACATTCCCAGCGGCATGCTCTACGGCTCGGCGCGGGCCGCGCAATTGCACGGGCTGGAGCCGAAACCGTTTCATGAATCGTTCGAAGAGTTTTTCGAAGGTGTGCCCGGCGAAGAACGCGACAGCATGCGCGACGCCTACCGCAGCCTGCGCGAAGGCCCGGCGGGCAATTATCAGC